>JARKOX010000248.1 GCA_029975525.1 Prolixibacteraceae bacterium
AAAATAATCAAACAACTCCGCCGGAAGAAGCGCTCGTAAAAGTTGATCGTATGGCTCTTTTTTTGAATCCATGTCCTGTCTAAAATAACAAAAGCAAAGATTCAGCTATTTTTTTAATCCACCTACTTTTTCAATTGATCCGATTTTCCACCCCTTAACAGGGGACCAAAAACAAAAAGTCCTGAAAGATTTCTCTATCAGGACTTCTGTTTTTGAACGGTACCCCGGACGGGATTCGAACCCATGACCTACTGCTTAGAAGGCAGTTGCTCTATCCAACTGAGCTACCGAGGCATCCTTTTTTCGCAAAATGCGGTGCAAATATAAAATTTTTTATCCTGCCTGCCGAAACTTGGAGGCAACAAAACCGGAAAACTTCCGGATTTCGGGTTATAGCAGGTGAATTCCGTTTTCGTGGCAGGTGCCCACCATCTCTTCGGGCCAGATGCTGGACTGGATTTCGCCGATGTGCGCCTTGCGCAGGAAGTACATGCAGAGCCTCGACTGTCCGATCCCGCCCCCGATGGAGAGCGGCAGTTTATCGTTGAGCAGCAGCTGGTGCCACATCAGTTCTTTTCGCTCTTCCAGGTTACAAATCTTCAGCTGGTTGAGCAGGGCGTTTTTGTCGACCCGGATTCCCATGGAGGAGATTTCAAAGGCGCGTTCCAGCAATGAGTTCCAGATGACGATGTCGCCGTTCAGTCCTTTGTAGCCCGGCATGCTGGCGGTCGTCCAGTCGTCGTAGTCGGGAGCGCGTCCGTCGTGAATTTCACCGTTGGGCATCTCCCCGCCGATGCCGATTACAAAAACAGCTCCTTTTTCGCGGGCTGCGCGGGTTTCCCGTTCGCGGGGGGTCAGGTCGGGATACTCGGCGGCCAGGTCTTCGGTGTGCACAAAGGTGATTTCGTCAGGCAGCTGGGGAACAATCTGCGGATAATAATCATAAACCAGGTATTCGGTGCGCAGCAAGGCGGAGTAAATCTTCCGGACAATTCTTTTCAGAAAATCGAGGTTACGCTCTTCGGGGCGAATCACCCGCTCCCAGTCCCACTGGTCGACATACAGCGAGTGGATGTTGGTCAGCTCCTCGTCGGGACGGATGGCATTCATGTCGGTATAAATTCCGTATCCTTCCGGAATGGCCAGATCGGCCAGTGCCATCCGCTTCCATTTGGCCAGCGACTGCACAATCTCGGCCTCCACATCGGCCAGGTCTTTGATGGGAAATGACACCGGACGTTCGATGCCATTCAAATCGTCGTTGATACCGGTTCCTTTTTTGACAAAAAGCGGAGCAGTAACCCGCCTCAGCCGCAACTCGGAGGCCAGGTTGGCCTGAAAAAAATCCTTCACTAACTTGATCGCCTGTTCGGTTTGGTTCACATCGAGAACCGACTGATAATCCTTTGGAATAAACAACTGCATATGATCTTTTTTTATTTACTTTCTGTCGCCCGCAAAAATAAACACTTCGAAACAGAATGCACTATTTTTTAAGCTTTTTTTGTTTTTTTGAAGTTTTTCTCCCCAATAAATCGCTCATTTTGATCAAAAACCGCTTTTTTGCCATTACAACATGATTAGCCTAAGTTAATTTTTCAACCCTCCCCTGCTCCAAAAGCGGGCGCCTGTGCCGGCTTTGCTATTTTTACGGTAAAAAATAGTGCAGGATGAAATCGCCGTTGCGGAATATTCCCTCCCTCTATGTGATAAAACTCTCCAAATGGTTTAACCTGGTGATGCCCGTCGTAGTCCTGTTTTACCAGGACAACGGAATGGGGATGCAGGAGATTTTCATACTGAAATCGATCTATTCCGTAGCCATTGTAGTGATGGAAGTGCCCTCGGGATGGATGGCCGACGTGTGGGGGCGCAAAAAGACCCTGCTGTGGGGGAGCCTACTGGGCGCTGCCGGATTTCTGGTCTACTCCGGGTCACACCTCTTCTGGCAGTTTGCCATAGCCGAGATTATCCTCGGCATCGGCCACAGCTGCATTTCGGGCGCCGATTCGGCCATGCTTTACGACACCCTCCAGGCGGAAAAAAGGGAGACCGACTACCTGAAACAGGAGAGCCGCATCACCTCGGCCGGTAATTTTGCCGAGGCATTTGCCGGCGTTGCCGGAGGATTGCTGGCCGCTGCCAGTTTGCGAACCCCTTTTTACGCCCAGCTGGTTGTGGCGACAGCGGCGATACCGGCCGCCTTCCTCCTCACCGAACCCAAAACCCACGCCCGGCATCTCGGCATCTCGCCCCTTCACTTCTTCCGCAGTGTGGGCAACACTCTCCGGAAAAACCACGACCTGCGCGTAGCCATGCTGTTTTCGTCGGTAACCGGAACCGCAACCCTCACTTTCGCCTGGTTTGTTCAGCCTTTTCTGAAAGAAATTGGCCTGCCGGTGGCCTGGTTTGGCCTGCTGTGGACCCTGCTCAACCTGACTGTCGCCGTGTCGTCGGTGGTTGCCTGGAAGGCGGAAGCGTGGCTGGGGAGGCAAAAAGGGGCCTTTTTTATCCTGGTTTCCATCACGCTGGGATTTATCCTGAGCGGCCTGTTTGTGGCCTGGTGGGGCATTCTCTTCCTGTTTCTCTTTTACCTGTTCCGCGGCATTGCCACGCCTGTCCTGAAAAACTACATCAACGAACATACCGACTCGTCGATGCGGGCAACCCTGCTTTCAATGCGTGATTTCACCATCCGGATCAATTTTGCGCTGACCGGTCCGCTGCTGGGCTGGATCACCGACCAGGTGAGCCTGGGCTGGGCACTGGCAACAGCCGGGCTCCTCTACCTGCTGCTCGGCTCAATAGCCGTTTGGCCGTGGCTGAAAAAGGTTAAACGGTAAGCTGCAAACCATCGTAAGCCAGAAAAACATTTTCGGGCAGCCGGGCCTGTTCTTCGGCATGAAGCCCCAGCGCATGACTGATGTGGGTCAGGTAGGTTTGCCGCGCCCCGATTTCACGGGAAAACGCCAACGCCTCTTCGAGGTTAAAATGCGACAGATGTTTTTCGTGCCGCAGGGCATTCACCACCAAAATTTCAGAACCCCGGATCTTCTCCTTTTCTTCCTCCGGAACGTGGTTGACATCGGTCAGGTAGGTAACCGGCCCGATGCGGAATCCCAGTACCGGCAACTTGTAGTGGTAACAACGGATCGGCACGACCCGGATGTCATCGATAAAAACCGGCTCCCGGTCAATGTCGTGCAGCTCCATCTGCGGAATACCCGGATATTTCCAGTGGGCAAACACATAGTCGAAGATTCTCCGGATGGCCTCCTGCACCCGCTTTTCAGCATAAATATCGCACGGGCGCCGTTGCACCCAGTTGAACGAACGGATATCGTCGAGGCCGAAAATGTGGTCCACATGTTCGTGGGTCAGCAAAATAGCGCGCAGCGACTGCACCCGGTGGGTAAGCATCTGCTGGCGGAAATCGGGGCCGGCATCGATCACGAGGTTTCTGTTCCCCACCTCCAGCAGGACCGACGAACGCAACCTTTTGTCCCGCGCGTCGCCCGACTGGCACACCTGACAGTTGCAGGCGATTACCGGGACTCCCTGCGAAGTGCCGGTTCCTAAAAAAGTGAGCTTCACTTTTTCCATAAAGATCTGAAGAATGAAGGCAAATTTACAAAAACGGTTTTACTTTTGCCGAAAATTTAAACAATGGCCACTCTTTACTTAGTGCCCAACCTGCTTGGCGAAACGCCGTGGGAGCAGGTGCTGCCTCCGGCTACCGTGGAGCTGGTGAGCCGGCTCTCCTTTTTTATTGCCGAAGATGTGCGCAACACCCGCCGTTTTCTGAAAAAGCTGAACCCGGCCATCAACATCGACGGGCTCACTTTTTTTGAGCTGAACAAACACACCACGGCCCTCCAGCAAAACAGCTACCTGGAACCGCTGCTCGAAGGAAACGACATGGCGGTGATCTCCGAAGCCGGCTGTCCGGGCGTGGCCGATCCCGGCGCCGACCTGGTCCGGGCCGCGCACCGGAAAAACATCCGGGTCGTGCCGCTCTCCGGCCCTTCGAGTATCCTGCTGGCCCTGATGGCCTCGGGAATGAACGGACAAAATTTTGCCTTCACCGGCTACCTGCCCCTGAAACAACCCGAACGAAACCGGCGCATCCAACTGCTGGAGAAAAACGCCGAACAGCTGGGACAGACCCAGATTTTTATGGAAACTCCCTACCGCAACAACACGCTGCTGGCCGACCTGATGAAAACTTGCCAGCCCGCCACCCTGCTCTGTATCGCAGCTGATATCACTTCGGAAAATGAATTTATTGCCACCCGCACCATCGCCGAATGGAAAAAGAACCTGCCCAATCTCGACAAGCACCCGGCGATTTTTCTGCTCTACCGGAACGAAGGGAATGACTGAGCTGCTGAATTAAAAACCGATTTTTTCGGGGGACGAAACCGTAACAGACCTTGCGGGGATTTTATGTGTGCGGCGGCGGATACTCCAACCCGGGGCAACGTTTTCAGAGTATCCCTTCGGTTTTCAGCCAATTGAATTCGTACTCAAAATTGGGGGTAAAAATGTTGCTGCCCAGATTTTTCTCCACCTGTTTGGGCGTCCAGAAGCGGAGCTCCTCCACTTCGTCGCTCTGCACGGCAACGCCCCGGGAGTCGTGGGTCAGGAAAAGATAAACCAGCTCGGCCTCCACCTCGGTCTCCCAGCGGTAAACCCGCACCAGCCGGGCCGAAAACTGTTTCAGGCCGATCTCTTCGGCGGCTTCCCGCCGGAGGGCGTCCTCCAATGTTTCGCCCAGCGAAATGTGGCCGCCCACAGCGGTATCCCACTTTCCGGGCTGGATCAGCTTGGAAAGCGGCCGCTTTTGCAGCAAGATGGCCTTTTGCCGGTTGACAACCTGCAGGTGAACAACCGGGTGCAGCAGCTTTTCTCCCTGATGTACCGCCTGCCGGGGCGCTTTCCCGATGATCTTCCCGTCGTCGGAAACCAACGGCAGCCAGTCGTCGGGTTCGGGCTGCGGCAGCGGCTTTCTGAACTTCATCCGTAAAAATCCGACCAGAAAATAGCCGATAAAAAGCAGGTAAAGAAGGCCTCCGCTGATAAAAGCCCAGGCAGCTTTCGAAAGAAAAAAGGTGGCATAAAAAACCAAGACGGTGTGGGCCAGCAAAAGAAAAAAAAGCCCTTTCATGCTGCGCCGCATCTGCTGCGACTGGGCTTCGGAAACCTGGAGATCGCCCAGGTAGCGGCGGGTCATCATCCCCGTGATATCGAACCGCGAAAAAGCCGACACCGCCAGGATGCCCAGCAAAAGCAACTCGACCAGTCCGGGTTTGAGTTTAAAAAAGAGGTCGTTGTCGAGCAGGAGAGAGATGCCGCCCAGCGCCACCAGCAGCAGGGTGTCGAAAAGCACAAACCGGTCGAACCGCTTTTGGCGAAGGCCAATCCAGGCCATTTCGGCAATACCGGTTAAAACAGCAACGATGAGGCCCGGGGTGGTTCCCCAGATCTCATCGACAGCGATAAAAACAAAAAGGGGTAAAAATCCGGGAAGCAGTTTCTTCCAGATTTCAGACCTTGTCATATCGTTCTAAGGCAATAACTATTTGGCCGGATAGACCTTGTAGATCCGGATGTCGTAAAGCAAGGTGGCAAACCCGGGGATGCTGTAAGAACCATTCTGCCCGTATCCCAGCTCCGAAGGGATGATCAGGTTGGCGCGGGTGCCTTTCTGCATCATTTTAACGGCCTCGTTTATCCCTTCGATCACGCTGGAGGCGCTGGGCGGGGTCACCGTAAACTCAAGCGGTTCGTACCAGCGGCCAAGCTCGTCGATATTGTAATCCACCACGTCGCTGCTGTCGCCGTCGGCAACGATTCGCCACATGCGGTACAAAATCTGCACGCGGTCGCCTACCTTTATGGTGTCACCCGTGCCTTTTTCGGTTTCCATATAGTACAGGCCCGACGCGGTAGGCTTGGTGGTGATATTGTTCTTTTTCAGAAACAGGTCGAGACGTTCCAACTCTCTTTCACGCTGTTTCCCAATATCATTGTTGTCGCACGAACTGAAACAGAGGGCGACAAGCCCCAGCAGAAAAAATCCGGCAAAAATTTTATTTTTCATGTATCTTATTTTTCAATTTCATTTCTGAAGTTATCGGTTTCGGTGGCAGTCATCCGTCCACATCACTCCTGCTTGGGCCTGATGTTTTTCATTTTTGCCACAAAAATCAGGGAAGAGTATGGTGGAATAAACCCGGCCCCTTTCGGCCCGTAGGCAAGTCCCGACGGAACGATAAACTCCACGCGGCTTCCCTTGTTCATGTAGGCCATGGCTTCGTTCCAGCCTTCGATGGCGCCGTCCACTTTGTACACAAAAGTCCAGCAGGAATCGGTAAAATGGTAAAAAGAGGCGTCGAAAATGGTTCCATCCATCAGGTAGCCGACATACATGACCGACAGGGTATCGCCGGTTTTCGGTGTGGCCCCTTCCCCGTTCTGAAGTTTAACCAGGTAAACTCCTTTGGCAGTGGTGTCAACGTCGTATCCCCGGCGGTTCAAACTGTCCAGATACACTTTCAGCAACTGCTGTTCGCGCTGGGGGGTGTATTTATCCGCGTCATTGTCACTCTCATTAAAACACGAGCTACTGCCGAAAGCCAGCAGGATGGCCGAAATCAGGGCTACAAGCAAAAAATTCTTTCTCATTTTTCAGTTTTTTAATTTGCACTTTCTAATTGATGCAAATAGTCGGGTAAAAGTTGCGTGAACTTCTCCAAAGTTTCCATTAAAGTGAGTTTGGCCTCTCCTCCTGCAGCATTCAGGTGGCCGCCGCCCCCAAAATGGGCTTCCGAAAAAGCATTGGCAGGAAAAGAGCCCTTCGACCGGAACGATGCTTTCACCCAGCCGTCTTTCTCAATAAACAACGCACTAAAAACAATATTATTGATGGAGAGCGGGTAATTCACAAAACCTTCGGTATCGCCGGGAACAAAATTATATTTTTTTAATTCATCACGGGTGATGCTGATGTATGCTGTACGAAACTCGGGCAAAACCACCAGTTTTTCTGCCAGGCAGTAGCCCAGCAACTGCAGGCGGTGAGCCGAAAAGTTGTGGTACACACGTTCGTGGACCGCTTCGGTGTCAATACCGAAAGTCATCAGGCCGGTCAACACCCGGTAGAGGTTGGGGCGCGAAGTGTTGTGGCTGAAGGAGCCGGTATCGGTCATAATGCCGGTGTAGATGGCTTCGGCCGCCTGTTTATCCCAAAACTGCCCCAGCCCGAGTGCGTCCACAACATCGTAAACCAACTCGGCGGTCGAACTGTAGGTTGGTTCCGACACCATCCAGTCGCAAAAGTCCTTTGGAAAGGGGTGGTGATCAATCAGCACCTTTTTCCCGGAATAGGCTGCCAGCGCATCTTTCATCTCGTCAACCCGGTCGATTTCATTAAAATCCACGCAGAACATCAGTCTGCTGGCCCGCAGGCGCGATTCAGCCACCGATCTGCTTTTCAGAAAATTGACGATTTCAATATCCCCTTCCAGCCAGCTCAAAAAAGTCGGATAATCATTGGGAGATACAATGCTGACGGCGAACCCGGCATTTTTCAAAACCCGGGCCAGCCCGAAAGCTGCCCCAATGGCATCGCCGTCGGGATTGGAGTGCGGCACCACCACAACCGGGCCATTTAACCCGTCGAGCAGCAACCGGATCCCATTAATTATTTCATTGCCAGTGTTTTCCAAACTCAAAAAATTTTAAAGCTACAAAGATAAGATTTCTGGCAAAGCCGCCCATTCCTGAAAGGTCTAATTTTTATTATCTTGCGCCGAGTTCAACGTATGATTAAAAATTAGAAATTATGTCAGGAAACATTACCCTTACCATGATCAAGCCCGATGCGGTGCGCAAAAATCAGATCGGCCCGATTCTGAAAATGATGAACGAGGCCGGCTTCCGTATCCGGGGAATGAAATATACCCGGCTGTCCAAAGAACAGGCCGAGGCTTTTTATGCCGTCCACCGCGGCAAACCATTTTATGAATCGCTGGTTGAATTTATGACCTCGGGCCCGATTGTAGCGGCCATGCTTGAAAAAGAAGATGCCGTGACGGCATTTCGCGAACTGATTGGTGCCACCAACCCGGCCAACGCCGCACCGGGAACCATCCGGGCGCTGTTTGCCGAAAGTGTGCAGAACAACGCCGTTCACGGCTCCGACAGCGATGAAAATGCCGTTATCGAAAGCGACTTCTTCTTCTCAAAGGTGGAAAGGTTCTGATAATCGGTGGAGAGTTTGCCGCTTTGGCAAACCATCTGCAATGGGTCACGCAACATTGCCGGTCAGCGACGGGTAATCTTGCGTGATCTTTTTATTGTACTGGTTGCAATCCCAGTTTCTCTTCGGCAAAACGAAAAACCGACTGCCTCACTTCGCTGACAGCGCCCGAAAAAAGCTCACAGCCAATTACATGTGTGCCGGCTTCGGGAAATGCCTGCTCCACTTTCAGGGTGGCGGGCGTGCCCAGCTGAGTAAACATTTTCCGGGCGGCATCCACCCGCACCACCTGATCCTGGTTCTGCTCGTCTTTATAATAGTATCCCAGGAAAAGCGGGGCATTTACCCGGCCAAAGGTTTCGCGCTGCATGGTTGCCTCTACCAGCTGCTGCAGGTAAACGACAGCTTCGAGCCGGTATTTGCAGTTCCAGTAACCACACTCTTTCGATGCAAAATCCTCGTTGGTTACCCGGTACTTACTTTTGTAAAACGCCCGTGCCACCTGCAATCCCCACGGCCGCGAAAGCAAAAATGCCGAGCTGTTGTTGATCCGCACATTCGGCGACAATAAGATGAGCGCATCCACATATTCCGGAAATTCGGCCGCCAGTTTCAACGCCAGCGTACCGCCGGTGGAGGTTCCCATCACAATCACCTTTTTCCCAATTTTCCGGGCAATCATCAACGCTTCTTTGGCCGATTCCCAGAGCCGGTCGGGGGTCATGTCGGCCAGCGCCTCAGTGGTGTCGACACCGTGCGACGCCAGCCGCGGAAAATAGGCATTGCAGCCGTAACGACGGGCAAAATCGCTATTCACCGGGTATCCTTCGTACCACGAAGCGGAAAATCCGTGCAGGTACAACAGCGCGTAGGCGGTGCGCTCTTTCACCGAATCGTTGGCCCACAAAAACCGCGACTGGTTGTCGGGTTTCAGTTTTTCCAGCGATTCCCGGCGGGCAACCTCCTCTTCAAGCGCCGTTGGCGAGGTTCCCACCGACGGCAGATCGTTGTTCAAAACCGGTTTCGGTGGTTGGGGCCCCAGCAGGTAGATAACCACCAACACCGCCGTCAGCAACAGCAGAAAACGGAAAAATCTCTTCATAATGCCTGAATTTATGCGGAAAGTTAAAAAAAATCACCTGCAAAACCGCACGGTTTTCTACTTCACCGCCGTGATGTGAAAACAGCTCTCCTTGTATTCGGTTACCACCACCAGTCGGCCTTCCCTACGCAGTTCGCCAATGGTTTGCGAGAGCAGTTTGATGGCTTCGGCGTCGGCAATCTCCACCTTCTTCCAGGGAAACCTCCGCTTCATCACCGTTTTGTAAGTAATATCAAAGGTGGTTCCGTAGAGATGCGCCGAGTTGGAAGAGGCATTAAAATTGGAACGGCTGAGCCGTTTCTGGCTCTCGAGGGTCCGCAGCAGCGAACTGATCCGGAAATAATATTTTCCTTTCCCCTTTTCATCCAGTTTCTGCTGAAACCGTTTCCCGATCAGAGAGAGCAGTTCGGCGGCGTGGGGCGCGAGATAGGGATGCGAATGATCCAGCTTGTTGACCACATAATAACGCGAATCGGATATCCGCACCAGCTTGTCGTCATCCACCAGTTTTCCTTTTTCTTCGCGAAAAGCCCGGTCCGATTTAAAAGGCGCAATTCCTTTCGATTTGGCATGTTTCAGGTGCGTCTGGTTCAGGTCGCGGTAGCGGTCGACCCGCACGGTGCCTGTCGCACGGGGATGCAGATAGCTGTTAATTTTGTAAATCGCCGGTATCAAAACCAGGATGCCGGCCAGGAGGGCAATCCAAACAGCAGTTTTTCTCTTGATTTTTCCGGTTTTCCGGCGTCGAACATAGTTGAATTTTCTCCTTGTCATAAAATGCATTCCTGTGTTATCCAACAATTACCGGGGTTTTCGCTGCATTCCGTAGCGCCGGCATTTAGCGAAGGCCAATTTACAGATAATTGTTTTCTACCGAAATTGACCGGCCTGCATTTTTTATTTTCCCGATTATTTTCAGCCGGAAAAATTTCAGTTTTCGGTAATCACACTTTTTTTCTAAGTTTGTTTCCTGACAAAAATACGAGAAGGAAATACGATGGGAAAGAATTTCAAACCGCTGAATTCGGTACTGATAAAGCCGTCCGGCCCCGATTGCAACCTAAACTGCACCTACTGTTTTTATCTGAAAAAGGCTGATCTTTTCACCGAAGCGCCGGTTCACCGCATGAGCGCCGAGGTGCAGGAAGAGCTGATCCGGCAGGTTATGCAGCAGAGCGGGCAGTCGGTGGTTTTTGCCTGGCAGGGCGGCGAACCCACCCTGATGGGCATCGAATTTTATGAGCGGGCCATCGAACTGGAGAAAAAATATGGCCGCGGCCAGACTGTTGGAAACGGGCTACAGACCAACGGCCTGCTGCTGAACAAGGAGTGGGCACGCTTCCTGCGCAAATACGACTGGCTGGTGGGGATTTCGCTCGACGGGCCGGCGCACATCCACAACCGCTACCGCCTCGACCGGGGTGGAAACGGCTCGCACCAGCGCGTGGAAAACAACGCCAGAATGCTGCTCGACAACGATGTGGCGGCCAACGCCCTCTGCTGCCTCACCGACTACTCGGTACAATTTCCCGATGAACTTTACCACTACTTTAAAGAGACCGGCCTCACCTGGATGCAGTTTATCCCCATCGTGGAGACCGATCCGCTCGACCCGACCCGCGCCGCGCCCTACTCGGTGAGCGCCGAAGCGTACGGAAAATTTCTCTGCCGCCTCTTCGACCTGTGGCTGGCCGACTTCCGCGACGGGCAGCCGACCACGTCGGTTCGCCATTTCGACTCGGTTTTCTACTCTTATGTCGACATGCAGGCGCCCGAATGCACCATGATGAAAACATGCGGTCCCTACGTGGTGATCGAACACAACGGCAACGTCTACAGCTGCGACTTTTTTGTGGAACCCAAATGGAAACTGGGAAATATCATGACCAGCCGCATCATCCAGATGCTGAACTCCAAACAGCAGGATACCTTTGGGGCAGCCAAAGCGGTGTTGCCGGGCGAATGCCGCCGCTGTCCGTGGCTTACCAAATGTTACGGCGGATGTACCAAAGACCGGATCAAAGACCCGCGCGACAACCGCAAACCGCGGTTTTGCACCGCCTACAAAATGTTCTTCGCCCATGCCGACGGCGTGCTCACCCAGCTGGCGACCCAGTGGAAACAGCAGCAGCGCGACCTCAAAGAGCTTCGGGAAACGGGCGGCACCTACAACGCCTTCGGCGATTTCCTCGGAAAACAGGGAAATTAGAACCGGAACCGGCCGGTTTCCTCCGAAAAAAAACTGCCGGACAAAATAGCGCCGACAGCTTTTTCAACGGATTGCCCAGTGATTAAGGCCGCCGGTCTTTCCACAGTTTGAAGTCGTCCCAGTAGATCTGCAGGGTTTTCCCCTGGCTGCGCAGGTAGTCAATCAGCTGTTTCGAGGTGTACAGTTTGATCGGGTTAAAATCGGTTACCCCGTCGGGCGCCGGGTCTTTCGTATGATGGGTAATGCAGGTGAGATCAAAAACTACGCGCTTTTTACCGCCTTCCGGTTCGATGGTCAAATAGAACCGTCCGTTTTCGGCATTCCCCTCCTTGTAGTAATATTCCATCGTAAACCACTTTCCGATGGGCACTGGTACCTGCTGGTTGGTTTCGGCCCACAGGGTGGTGTACTTCTGGCTGCCGTCGGCAAACAGCTGACAATCCTGCCCGTCGAGGATGAAAAAGAGATCACTCTCCGTCGCCGTCGGCTTGCCGAGCCCGAGTGTAATACGAAATCCGTAAGGAATACTTTGACTCCAGGTGATGTTGTTCCAGAATTCGGCAAGGGTAAGCCAGTGAATCTTATCCGGGAAGGTGCGGACGGTGTGAAAATCGGCAGGCAAAAAAATCCGCACCGACTGGTAAAACTCCTTCATTCCCTGGTTGCCGTATAAATTGGCCTGGATACGCCCCTTTTTCCCCTCCACATTCGGCTCGTTGAGCCAGAAATGAAGCACGTGATTGGCCGGGTTGCCCGGTTCGGCCACAATTTTGGCAAAGCGCTGGGTAGCGTCGCCCCCCTGGTACTGCAGGCTGAAATTGCCAACAAGGGGATGGTTGTCGAGATCGTTCACCCAGTCGCTGCGATCGGTCAGCGACCGGTCCACACCGACGATATCGGCTTCGGAACCTTTGGCAACCACCTGCGAGCCAGGTTCAAATCCCGACTGGAAGATCAGTTCGCCAATCGGCGCGTCAGGCACGGGAGTTTGGGCACATGCCGCAAATAATAACATTTGGAGAGCGGCCAGCAAAAATAAATTTCTCATCGTTTTTTCGGGTTTTGTAAGTTTTGGTTTTGGGGATCAATTTACAAAAAAACAGATCTGTCGGATTTACGCAACTTTTTTTGTCCTCATTTCAGGCGGGATAATCCGCAGGGCTCCGATCGGTTACGGATGCGGCTGGTAGTGGCGTTTCAGCCAGTGGGCCAGCCCGTCGAGGCCGGGAAAGAGCACCCGTTCGGTGATGTTGGCCTGGTCGAGTTTATCGCGGATTTCCCATTTCAGCTCTTTGGGGATGATGAGCCGGCGGCAGATATCGTTCTGTTTGGCCAGCCATTCGTCGAGAATAGCCGTGGGGCTGGTCATCACCGAAAAGAGGGCAAACTGGTTGACAATGCGGTCGTCCAGCGAAGGCGGCTCGAAAAAGATCGCCTGCCCCGGCCCGTTGATCTCGTCGAAGCGGGCGAGCGAGGCAAAATGTTCTTCCAGCATTTCGAGGGTAAAGGCGTTACACTTCTCTTTTTCGAGAATACCGAGCAGCGGTTCGGGCGAAAGGTTGTTCACCTTCACAAAATCGACTTTCCAAATCACCCCGTCGGTATCGTATTTTTCGGTGTTGGCCGTGGCAAAGTGCATGGCAATAAAGGGCGAATAGGTCCAGTCGAGCAGCCGCGTGGGCAAACCGTGGTGCTGCGCCAGCACCAGCGAACGCCACTGGGTGCTGGTCTGGTTCGCCTCGGTGGTGCGGGCATACTTGCGGAAGTTGCGCAGCAGGTGGTACTCCAGCTCGGGCTTGTCGCCGCAGTTGCGCAAAAAACTGTTCTTCAGCTCATAACTGCAATCCGACAGTCCCCGGAAGGCAAAATCGCTGCGGTAGCGTTGCATTTCAGGTTTCCACGAATCGTGGTACACCTCTTCGGCCAACTGCTCCCAGCTGGAAATCACAATGTCATTGGAAATGATCTGACAGCTCATTTTCTAAAATTTTGAACATGCCAAATTACAAAAACAAAAAACAGGAAACCATGATGGCCTCCTGCTTTCCGAACACTCAGGCTCTTCTTCGATCAAAATGTTTTAACCTCCTGGTTGTCGGCCGGAGCCACAATTTTGGAAGATCCGCTGTTTTGCGTGGTGTCTTTGTCGTTGTTTTCTGTTTTTACCTTGGTGGAAACTGAATTAAACTGAACGGCTTTTTCGATCTTCTGTACCGGCAGGGCCTGTTTGATAACCACCGTATCAGCCGGAGCAGCTTTCTTCAGCCACTCTGCATTGTTGCCAAGTTTCAGTCCCAGCAGGTAAAAAATCGAGGAGATCAGAAAGATTGCTTTCATGGTAGTTTTGCTTTCAAAATGCTTCTGAAAATTACCACTTCCCTGCCAAACCCGAAAAAAAAATCTGTGAACGGCCGAAATCTTTCTGCAAAACAGGGATAATTTTCTGCCAAACAAGCAGGCGGACCCCCTGCAATTCACCTTTTAAAAAGGATTTTCATGCCAGTCGGACTGAAAAAAGAGGGTTTTAACGCAGCCGAACAGGCGGCCGGAGGTTGGAAAGTAGCAGATAACCGCTAATTTTAGTGAGAAATCAAACCGGCCAATCCGGCAAAATCAACCATAAAATAGCAAACCTATGAAAAAAACCATGCTGCTTCTGTCGTTCATCGGCTTGGGACTGCTTGTGCAGGCTCAGGAGTTGCCGTTCAAAATGGAAGAACTTACCGCTCCCGACTTTGTCAAAGCGGTGGAAAAGAGTTCGGAAACCTGCATCATCCCGATTGGAGTCTTCGAGAAACACGGTCCGCACCTGCCGCTGGGCACCGACCTTTTTACCGCCCGCGAAATAGCGCTTCGCGCAGCTGAAAAAGAGTACGCCGTTGTTTTTCCGTGGTACTATTTCAGCCAGATCAACGAAGCGCGGCACCAGCCCGGCACCATGGCCTACTCGCCCGAACTGATCTGGAAAATATTACAGGAAACGCTTGACGAACTCCGTCGCAACGGATTCAAAAAGATCATCCTGGTCAACGGCCACGGCGGCAACAATGCCTTTCTGAACTATTTCGGGATGGCCCAGCTGTCGGAACGCCGCAACTACGCCCTCTACTGGTTTCAACCCGAATACGACCGCGAGATCCTGAAAAAAGCCGAGGAGATGACCCAGCACGATCCCGTTGACCAACATGCCGGAAACCGCGAAACCTCGGTGCTGATGGATATTGTGCCAGAGGCCGTGCATGCCGGACGTGCCGGTCAGCAATCGGGCCGCGACCTCGAACGGATGAAGCAGCTGCGCCACGTCTATTCCGGTATCTGGTGGTATGCCAGTTTCCCCAACCACTATGCAGGCGACGGCAGCAAAGCCAGCGCCGCTGCCGGCAAACTGATCCTCGACCAGGTAGCGGGACAGCTTGCGGAGACCATCCGCACCATCAAAGCCGACACGGCTGTTCCGGCGTTGCAGCAGCAGTTTTTCAACGAAGCGGAAAATCCGCTGAAAACCAAACAGTAGCTCTCCGGCCGGCTGGCTTCTGTTCAAACCGCCGGCCGGAGAGCCACCGCCCCCGCGTGGACGAAAAGAACTTTCGCGCCGCGGGGGTAGGTATTTCAAAATGGGAGATTTGATTACTTTTGCACTCAAATATTTCGCAGATGGCAAAGAAAAAAGTGAATGTGGTGACGATGGGCTGTTCGAAAAACCTGGTCGATTCAGAAGTTTTGCTCAGCCAGCTTGAACGGGGAAAATGGGAAGTGGTGCACGATGCCGACGGCACGGGTTTCGATGCGGTGGTGATCAATACCTGCGGCTTCATCCACGATGCCAAACAGGAGTCGATCAATACGATTCTGGATTATGCCGATGCCAAAAGCCGCGGCGAAATCGGCAAGCTGTTCGTGATGGGCTGCCTGTCGGAACGTTACCAGAAAGAGCTGGAGACCGAAATTCCCGAAGTGGACCGCTACTTTGGCAAATTCGACCTGAAAGCGATTGCCGGAGAGCTGAAAGTGGCTTACGACCCTGAATATATCTACGAACGGAAGATCACCACCCCCTCGCACTTTGCCTACCTGAAGATTTCGGAAGGGTGCAACCGGTCGTGCGGATTCTGCGCCATCCCGCTGATGACGGGTCGTCACCGCTCGCGCCCCATCGACGACCTGGTGAAAGAGACGCGCTACCTCGCCAAACGCGGCGTAAAAGAGCTGCTGATTATTGCGCAGGACCTGTCGTACTACGGAATCGACCTGTGTGGGAAAAACCAGCTGGCCGAACTGGTCACGGCAGTTTCGGAGGTTCCGGGAATCGAATGGATACGGCTGCACTACCTCTACCCGTCGCGCTTCCCCTACTCCATCCTTCCGGTAATGCGCGAAAATCCGAAGGTGTGCCGCTATCTCGACATGCCGCTCCAGCACATTGCCGACCCCGTGCTGAAACGAATGCTGCGCCAGGTAACCCGCGAAGAGACGGAAAACCTTATTCGCCGCGTCAAAGAGGAAGTGCCCGGAGTGGCGCTGCGCACCACCATGCTGGTGGGCTATCCGGGCGAAACGGCTGAAGATTTCGAAGCGCTCAGGCAATTTATCAGCGAAACCCGCTTCGATCGGCTGGGCGTTTTCCCCTACTCGCACGAAGAGGGAACCTACGCTTTCCGGAAATATGCCGATGATGTTCCGGAAGAGGTTAAGCAGACCCGCGCCGATGAAATCATGGCTCTCCAGCAGCAGATCTCCCTTGAACTGAACCAGGACAAAATCGGGCTGAAATTCCGCGTGATCATCGACCGCAAAGAAGGGGATTTTTACGTGGGGCGCACCCAGTTCGACTCACCCGAAGTGGATGGCGAAGTGCTGGTCACCTCTCCCCAGCCGTTGACTCCGGGACAGTTTTGCCAGGTGAAAATTACCGGCGCCGAAGAATACGACCTGTTTGGAATCGTTACCGAATAGTACGCTTTAGTAGCTCCGGAAAAGAGAGCTGTTTTCTCTGAGATTTTGTTTTATCAATCGTTAAAAAAAGCATTCAGGTAAGGTTCAAAAATAAACATCCGGTTGCGGGTTTGACCGGTCATTTCGGTCAAGTATTTTTTCTCCTGCATCAGGGCCACCAAGTCGTTGGCCGCCTTGTAACTTAAATTACAAGTCCTTGCAGCTTTATCGACAGAAGTTGCAGGATCTTTAAACAACGAATTTAACAACAGCAGCGCCGAAGTGCTTCGACGACCAAAACTCAGGCTGATTTCCTGCTCAATTCCGGCTTTCAAAGCGAGTACTTTCGACAGGGTTTGCACCGCCTGTGTGGCTGTTTGTTCCACACCAGCCAGAAAATATTTAATCCACTGCACCATCCCATTTTGGGTTCGTACCCGGTTCAGGTTGTCGTAGTACAACGCCTTGTTTTTATCAAACCAGGTGGAAAGGTACAATAAAGGTTTATCAAGTATTTCTTCACTTACCAGATAAAGTGAGACCATCAGTCTTCCGATACGTCCGTTACCATCTAAAAACGGATGGATGGTTTCAAACTGGTAATGGGCAATAGCAATTCTTACAAGAGCAGGAACATCGATTTCATCGTTGTTGAGAAATTTTTCAAGATCTCCCATTAAGTCGTTCACCAGCAGGTGTTGTGGAGGAACAAATATGGCATCAGCCAACGTTCCCCCGCCTATCCAATTTTGGCTGGTACGGTACTCTCCGGGTAATTTATGCTCACCCCTAACACTTTGCAATAATGTCCGGTGAGTGTTTTTTATCAATCTGGAAGAAACCGGAAGTGTTTTCAGCTCCTCAACGGCCTCATTTAACGCCCGTATATAGTTGTTAACCTCCTGCCAATCGTTACGTCGTTCCGGCTTGATTTCTTCATAAGGTAAAATGGCTTCATCAATATTGGTTTGTGTGCCTTCAATGCGGCTCGACACTAAAGCTTCCTTGGTAACGTGCAGTTGAATAAACAGATCGATATTGGGGACAAGTCGTGCAAAAGAGTTCAGTTCTCCCAGTTTAATGGCAGCCTTTTCAAGCAAACGGTTTACAGCCGGTGTTTTCCAAACCCATTCATCATTTATGGCAGTCGGAACAAAATATTTATATCCGAAGCCCTTTTCAAAATGACCTGCCTGATATTTTTCCAGCTCAATCATTTTTTCTTCTAAAGGTAAAATAAAAAATCCTTTATTTTACTTTCACCTCCAAAAGTAAAATAGCAGAAATCTTATTTTACTTTTCGAACCCGTGCCGAAGAATACGAGCTGTTTTCTGCGCTGCGCTTTCTCCTCTCCGCTATTGGCCGTTATTTCAGGTACAAATTGCTGTCGCCGTAACTCAAAAAACGGTAGTTGTTGTCCAGGGCGTGGCGGTAGATGGTTCGCCAGGCGTCGCCCAGAAAAGCAGAAATAAGCAGCAGCAGGGTACTTTGCGGTTGATGGAAATTGGTTATCATCCCCCGGACAAGTCGAAAGCGGTACCCCGGAGCAATAATAATCTGTGTTGAGGCTGGCAAAAAGGGGCTTTGCCGGGCGTCCATCAGGTGCAGAAGCGCCCGGAGCGCCTCCCGGGCCGGGATATCCGGATCGGGCTGCTGGTAAGCTTCCCACTGGGTCACATGCAAATCCTGCCGGTCGGCCGGCGGCGCCTGCAACAGTTGAACCCCCAGCCAGTAGAGGGTTTCGAGCGTACGGACCGAAGTGGTGCCCACGGCAATCAGGTCGCCGGAATGGGCAAGCAGCTGCTCCAGAAATTCGCGGCGGATGATCAGGTGTTCGGTGTGCATATCGTGTCCGGCAATGGTTTCGCTTTTAACCGGCTGAAAAGTGCCGGCTCCAACATGCAGGGTCAGTTCGGCCAGCGAGTGGCCCTCTTCCCGCAGCTGACCGAAAACCTGCTCGGTAAAATGCAGTCCGGCCGTTGGGGCTGCCACCGACCCCTTTATCTTCGAATAAACAGTTTGGTACCGTTCCAGGTCGCTGGCTTCGGTTTCACGATGCAGATAAGGCGGAATCGGCAGAATGCCGGCCGCTTCAATTAACTGCGAAAAAGCAACCTCCGGGTTATTCCAGCGGAATTCAACCAGGCTCCGGTTGGCCGGATTGGTTTGTTCTGCTGTCATCTCCACCGTCTCTTCGCCGACGGTAACCATTTTCCGTAGCAGGCCGCTTTTCCACTTTTTCTGGTTGCCCACCATGCAGCTCCACACACAACGGCCGGTGGTTTGAAACGCCAGCTGGTATTCGGCGGGAGCAACCGGTTCGAGACAAAAAATCTCAATCTGCGCCCCCGACGTTTTCCGGAAGTAAAGCCGCGCCCGGATCACCCTGGTGTTGTTAAAAACCAGCATGGATTGTGTAGGCAGGTAATGCGGCAGGTTAACAAACCGGTCGTCGGTAATTTTTCCACTTTGCCAAACCAGCAGCTTCGACTGGTCGCGTTCGGGCAACGGATATTTTGCAATCCGCGCATCAGGCAGATCGTAATTAAAATCGCTGATCTTCAGCGACTGCACAACAGCAGCGATGCTCTTCTTTTCCAAGTCACCCATTTTTGCGGTCACAAAAGTAGCGCAAACTTCGGGATGGACAAAATGTTGTAAGTTTGCAAAAAATTCAATCTATGATTAAAGTAGGCGATAAGGTCAGATTTCTGAATGATGTCGGTGGCGGTAAGGTTACCGGTTTTGAAAATCCGAAAGTAGCTCTGGTGGAGGACGACGAGGGATTTGAAGTTCCCTGTCTGGTGTCGGAGCTGGTGCTGATTGAGCCGGTTGCGCAGCCGGCAGCAGCTGCCGCAGGTGCCAGGCCGGCTCCGGTTGTTCAGGAAACCAAAAAGCCGGCAAAGGAGGTACAACCGTTGTTTGCCTCGTCGGCCGGGAAGCCAGCCTCGGTTAACCCCGCGTGGTTTCTGGCGTTTGTGCCCGAAGTGCCCACCAGTCCGCTCTCGGGCGAGATTAAAACCTGGCTGGTAAACGACAGCCGGCAGACGTTGCTGTTTCACTTTTCCCTGCTCGAAAACGGCAGCTACCGCTCGGTAAAATCGGGCCGGCTGGCGCCTTATGCCCGTATTCCGCTGCACGGATTTGGTCACGCCGATCTGAGTACCCTCCCCGATTTTGCTGTCCAGCTGCTGCCGTACGAAAGTAAGAGCCCGGCGCTCTACCCGGCGCTCAGCAAAACCATCCGGATCAATCCGGTGAAATTCTACAAGGAAAACTCGTATGTGCCCAATGCGTATTTCGAAAAGCGGGCATTGCTGATCGAAATCAAAGAGAAAGAGCTGGCCCCGGAACTGGAAAAACTTCAGCAGCACGACTTCCACGCCCCTTCCGTGGAAGCCACCAAAGAGGCCCAACCGGCGGCCAAACCCCGCCGGAGCGAAACCACAGCGCTCAAGGAGGTTGACCTGCACATTCACGAACTGGTGGAAACATCGGAGGGGCTGAGCAATAAAGAGATCCTCGACCTTCAGATGGAACGCTTCCGCTTCGAGATGGAGACGGCCATCCACAACGGAACGCGGCGGGTAGTCTTCATCCACGGTGTAGGACAGGGAACGCTGAAAAACGAGCTGCGCCGGGAACTCTCGTCGCGTTATAAAAAATACGATTTTCAGGATGCCAGCTTCAAAGAATATGGCTATGGCGCCACCATGGTCATTTTGCGGAGATAGCTTCCGAAATATTCAGGTCCAATCCCTGTTCAGGCAGGGAGCTGCAAAAAAAAGAGAGCCGGAACATTGTTCCGGCTCTCGTGCTTTACAAATCGTCGGGGTGACAAGATTTGAACTTGCGACCCCACGCCCCCCAGACGCGTGCGCTACCAGGCTGCGCCACACCCCGATTTTGTGATTGCAAAAGTAACATTTGAAAACGTTCCTGCCAAATTTTTTTTAAATGTTTTCTGCCGATCCTTCTCCTCATAGTTTTCTTCTATTTGTACTTCAGCATTATCGATCAAAATGTTTGCAACAGTTCGTCAGATGTTTTATACTTTTGTTCACCAGTAAAAAATCATGAAAAAATAAATTTTAAAATACAAAGCTATGTTTAAATCACTCAATCTGAACGACAAACAGGAGAACAACAAGGTACCAACCGACGTGGAGCGGGTAAAATGTCTGATCATCGGCTCTGGCCCTGCCGGATACACGGCCGCCATTTATGCTGCGCGGGCCAACCTGAACCCGGTGCTGTACGAAGGGCTGCAACCCGGCGGCCAGTTGACCACCACCACCGAAGTTGAAAATTTCCCCGGTTATCCCGAAGGGGTTACCGGTCCGGTGATGATGGAAGACCTGAAAAAACAGGCGGCCCGCTTCGGCACCGATATCCGCTGGGGACTGGCTACCAAAACCGACTTTTCGGGTGACGTTCACCGGGTGTGGATCGACGACAGTAAACTGATCGAAGCAGACACCGTCATTATTGCAACCGGCGCCACAGCCAAATACCTGGGACTGGAAGATGAAACCAAATATGCCGGTGGTGGCGTGTCGGCCTGCGCAACCTGCGACGGGTTCTTCTACCGCGGCAAGGATGTGGCCGTTGTGGGCGGCGGCGACACCGCAACCGAAGAGGCGATGTACCTGGCCGGACTGTGCCGGAAAGTGTACCTGATTGTACGGCGCAACGAACTGCGCGCCTCCAAGGTGATGCAGGAGCGCGTTTTCAATACGCCCAACATTGAAATCCTCTGGGAACACCAGACCAAAGGGCTCTTTGGCGACGGAGTGGTGGAAGGCGCCATCCTCTGGAAAAAGAAGGGAACCCCTGAAGAGGAAGAGGTAAAAATTAAAATCGACGGCTTCTTCCTGGCAATCGGGCACAAACCCAACTCCGAAATTTTTGCCGACTACCTGCAACTCGACGAGGTGGGATACATCAAAACCACACCTGGCACGTCAAAAACCAATGTTCCGGGGGTGTTTGCCTGCGGCGACGTGCAGGATCCGCACTACCGGCAGGCGGTTACAGCCGCCGGCTCCGGATGTATGGCCGCCATCGATGCCGAAAGATATCTTTCGGAAAAAAGCCACCGCAGCTAACTGTTGCCCTCACCAACGGCCAACCGGCCGGAAAACCTTCGGGACAACCCGGAGGTTTTTTTATACCCCTCCGGAAAGCTTCCTGACTGCGGATTTTTTGCTATTTTGACCCCCGAAAAACCATATCTAAAAATGATCATTTATGAAACTCAACCTGGCATTGTTCATCTCTGTCTTAACCCTTTTTACACTATCCTGCAGCAATCCCGAAAAAAGCTCCTCCTGGAAACTCTGGTACGATAAACCGGCCCAAAAATGGACCGAAGCCCTTCCGATCGGCAACGGACGCCTCGGGGCAATGGTTTTTGGCGGAACTGCAAAAGAGCAGATCCAGTTTAACGAAGAGACGCTATGGACGGGCGAGCCGCGCGACTACGCCAATCCGGGGTCGTGGCAGTACCTGGAAGAGATCCGCAACCTGCTGAAACAGGGAAAACAGGCCGAAGCGGAAAAGCTGGCCATGGAAAAATTTATGAGCATCCCGCTCAAACAGGAAAACTACCAGCCGTTTGGCGACCTCTGGATCACCTTTCCCGGTCACGATGAAGCGACCGGTTACCGCCGCGAGCTCAACCTGAACGACGCCCAGGTGAAGATTTCCTACTCGGTTGACGGCACGGTTTTTAACCGCTCCTACTTTGTCAGCCAGCCCGACCAGGCGCTGGTCGCCGGATTTTCGGCCAGCCGGAAAAAATCGCTGACCTTTTCGGTGGCGCTCACCGCCGAACATCAGCAATTTACAACCGAACCGCTGAACGGGGACGAACTTTCGCTGTGGGTAAAAGTGACAAACGGCGCCATGGAAGGCTACGCCCTGCTGAAGGTAAACCAGGAAGGGGGCAGCCTGTCGGTGGAAGGTAATAAGATCAAAGTGACGGGGGCAACCCGCTCCTGGCTGACGCTGACCGCCGCCACCAACTTTGAAAATCCGAAAGCGCTCACGGCCGATCCGAAGCAAAAATGCCGACAGGCAACCGACGCACTGGCAGCCAACAACCATTTTGAAACGCTTGAAAAACGACACCTGGCTGAATACCGCCCCTATTTCGACCGTTTCGACCTGCAACTGGGCACCATTTCAAACGACACGATCCCAACCGACCAGCGGATCCTGGCTTACCAAACCACCCCCGATCCGCAACTGGCAGCGCTGTATGTCCAGTATGGCCGTTACCTGCTCATTGCCAGCAGCCGTCCCGGAACCTACCCGGCCAACCTGCAGGGAATCTGGAACAAAGACCTGCAACCGGCCTGGGGCAGCAAATACACCGTAAACATCAATATCGAAATGAACTACTGGCCGGCCGAAGTGCTCAATCTCTCCGAGCTGCACCAGCCCCTCTTTAAAATGATCGACGAAGTGGTTCCGTCGGGAGAAAAGGTAGCCCGCGAGCACTACAACCTTCCCGGCTGGGTGTTGCACCACAATACCGATCTGTGGCGCGGCGCAGCCCCGATCAACGCGTCGAATCACGGAATCTGGGTGACCGGCGGAGCCTGGTTGTGCCACCACATCTGGGAACACTACCAGTTTACCGGCGACGAGGCATTCCTGCGCGAAAAATTTCCGGTACTGCGCGAAGCCGCCCGTTTTTTCACCGGCTTCCTCACCCGCGATGAAAAGAGCGGCTGGCTGATCAGCTCCCCCTCCAATTCTCCGGAGTATGGAGGACTGGTGGCCGGTCCCACCATGGATCACGCCATCATCCGCAGCCTTTTCAAAATTGTTGCAGCAGCCTCCGACATCCTGCAGACCGATCAGGAATTTGCCGCCCAGCTGCGGGAAATGATTCCCCAAATAGCACCCTACCAGATCGGCCAATACGGACAACTGCAGGAATGGCTGGAAGATTTGGATGATCCGGCGAACAAACACCGCCATGTATCCCATTTGTGGGCCATTCATCCCGGAACGGAAATCAACTGGAAAGAGTCGCCCCAGCTGATGGAAGCCGCCAAACAGTCGCTCATTTTCCGGGGCGACGAAGGCACCGGCTGGAGTTTAGCCTGGAAAATCAACTTTTGGGCACGCCTGAAAGATGGTAACCACGCCTACGAAATGATCAAAAAACTTTTCCGTCCAGTACAGTTCGAAAATGTCGTTTACACGGGTGGCGGCGGTTCGTACCCCAACCTGTTCGACGCCCACCCTCCTTTCCAGATTGACGGAAATTTTGGCGGGGCAGCCGGCATTGTGGAGATGCTTATTCAGAGCCACCTTGGTGAAATAGAACTGCTTCCGGCACTACCCGGTGAGTTGCCCTCGGGATGGGTGAAAGGAGTCCGGGCGCGCGGCGGTTTCGAACTCGATTTTTCATGGGAAAATGGCGTGCTGACCAACGTAAAAGTGTTGTCGCTGGCCGGCCAGCCGCTGAAAATGACTTACGGAAAAAGCCAGTTTGAAATAGAGACGCAAAAAGGTCAGCTCATCGAACTCGATGGAAACCTGAAGCAGTTGTAGCGTTAAGTTGCTGCCGAAAATTGCTGTTTTCCGCAAAACAGTCCGGCACCTCTTAAAACAAAGAAGGCATCTGCCAACGCAGATGCCTTCTTTCAGCAATGATTAGGATATCATTACATGTCAACTTCCACCTTGGCCATTTCGGTTTTCGAATAACCTCCGGTTTCCAGTTTTTGTCTTACTTCCTTAAACGCTTTCAGGGTGTAGTTTACATCCTCAAGGGTATGCATCGCCGTCGGGATGATGCGGATAATCAGCTCACCTTTGGGGATGACCGGATAAACCACGATCGAGCAGAAGATCCGGTAGTTTTCGCGAAGATCGTAAACCAGGTTGGTGGCTTCTTCTGTTCCGCCTTTCAGGTAAACCGGGGTTACCGGCGAGTTGGTGCGGCCCAGGTCGAAACCGGCTTCTTTGAGGCCGTTCTGCAGGGCATTAACAATGGTCCACAGTTGTTCGCGAAGCTGGGGCTGTGTCCGGATCAGTTCGAGACGTTTGAGCGAACCTTCAACCATCGCCATGGGCAACGACTTGGCAAAAGTCTGCGAACGCATGTTGTAACGCAGGTAGTAGCAAATTTCGGAGCTGCAGGCAACAAAAGCGCCAATGCCAGCCATTGCTTTGGCAAAGGTACCGAAGTGCAGGTCAACTTTGTCCTGTACGCCGAAGAACTCGGGAACGCCGGCGCCGGTTGGGCCCATCGCCCCAAAACCGTGGGCGTCGTCCACCAGCAGTCTGAATTCAAATTCGTCTTTCAGTTTGGCAATTTCATCCAGTTTGCCCAGGTCGCCCGACATCCCGAAAACACCTTCGGTGATAACCAGCACCCCGCCGCCCTGTTTTTCAGCCAGGAGGGTAGCTCTTTCCAGCTGCTTGCGCAGGCTTTCCATATTGTTGTGGGTATAAACATAACGTTTCCCCATGTGTAAACGAACTCCGTCGAGGATACAGGCGTGCGACTCCGAATCGTAAACGATTACGTCGTTACGTCCGCAAACGGCGTCGATAATCGAAACCATCCCCTGGTAACCGAAATTCAGCAGAAAAGCATCTTCCTTCCCAACAAATTCTGCCAGCTCGCGTTCCAGTTGCTCGTGTGTGGTCGTTTGCCCCGACATCATGCGGGCGCCCATCGGATAGGCCAGCCCCCACCGGGCAGCAGCTTCAGCATCAGCTTTTCTGACTTCGGGGTGATTCGCCAACCCCAGGTAGTTGTTCAAACTCCAGGTGAGCATCTCTTTCCCGCGAAATTTCATATGCGGATGAATTTCACCTTCCAGCTTTGGAAAGGCAAAGTATCCATGAATCTGATTCATGTGCTGCCCGATATTTCCCTGGGCTTTTTTGAATTTTGCAAAAATATCCACGATATACAGGTTTTAGAGTGTTTTTTAATAATGGGCAAAGGTAATGTTTTTTGGTTTTGCGTGAAAACCGGATCAAAAACTCGGCTCAAACGCCCCTTTTTTAACATTTGCGCTTTTCCGTAGAGCAAAAGACTGTTTTTTAATCCCTTCTGCTACCAGCAGTTGGCGGCTGCAACTACTCCGGCAACCGCTTAACAGGCGCTCCTTAATCTGTTAAATTATCCTAATCGGTTGATCTGAACAGATAAAAGTCTCCCGCTTTTCGCTCAGATTATATGCAAAAACTTTATATTTGCGCCATATTTATGAAAATGAGAAATATCGGATTGGTCTTGCTGCTGGCAGCGGTTATCACAACGGCGTGCAGCGATTACAATAAAATTCTGAAGAGTACCGACTACGACTTCAAGTACAAAAAGGCAGTCGAGTATTACGAAAAGGGTGAATATGTCCGGTCGGGCACGTTGTTCCAGGAGCTGATCAACATCTACCGCGGAACCAACCAGGCCGACAAAATCTACTATTATTACGCCAAAAGTATGATGGGCCAGAAAGACTACCTGATGGCCGGTCAGTATTTCCGCACCCTCACCAAAGAGTACCCGACCAGTAAATATATGGAAGAGGCCCAATACATGGTGGGTTACTGCTACTACCTGCAGTCGCCGAAACCGCGCCTCGACCAGCAGGTTACGATGAACGCCATCGACGCCCTGCAGCTGTACGTCAACCTCTACCCCTTTTCGGACCGTGTAGAGGAGGCTCACCGCCTGATCGACGAGTTACGGAACAAACTGATCTACAAATCGTACCTCAGCGCCAGACTCTATTTCGATTTCGAAAACTACAAAGCTGCCGTGGTAGCGCTGGAAAATGCACTCAGAGAATACCCCGACAGCCAGTACCGCGAAGAGCTCATGTTTATGACCCTGAAATCGAAATACCTGCTGGCGATTAACAGTGTTGCCGAGAAAAAAGAGCTCCGGCTCTCCGGTACACTCGATGAATACTTTGCTTTTGTGGACGAATTCCCGGAAAGCAAATACCGTAAAGAGGCTGACAAGTTCTACGAAACTACCGCCAAATTACTGAATTATAACGCTCAAAACGTAAATAGCAAATAGAGATGGATTACAAAAAAACAAAAGCCGCAGCTTCCACCATTACCCGGGATTTGGACATCCTGGAACAGGAAACCGGCAATAATTACGAAACCGTGATGATTCTGGCCAAACGGGCCAATCAAATCTCTTCGGAACTGAAAGAAGAGCTGAATCAGAAACTACAGGAGTTTGCTTCATTTACCGATAACCTGGAGGAAGTTTTTGAAAATCGCGAACAAATCGAGATCTCCAAATTCTACGAAAGGTTGCCAAAACCCACCCTGATCGCTTTTGAAGAGTTCAAGGATGGTGAAATTTACCACCGTAATCCGGCCAAGGAAAACAGGAAAAGAATCTGATCTCGGTGCCATGAGGCTAAACGGGAAAAAAATAATATTGGGTATTACCGGAAGTATAGCTGCTTACAAGGCAGCTATACTTTTACGTTTACTGGCCAAAGAGGGCGCCGAAGTGCAGGTGGTCATCACCCCCGCCGGCAAAGAGTTTATCACGCCGGTAACCTTGTCGGCCCTGTCGGGCAAGCCGGTGATCAGTGAATTCTTTGGCGTCTCCGACGGAACCTGGCACAGCCATGTCGACCTGGGCCTGTGGGCCGATGCCATGGTCATTGCCCCGGCAACAGCCGCTTCTCTTGGAAAAATGGCCAACGGTATCGCCGACAACATGCTCATTACCACCTACCTCTCGGCCAAATGCCCGGTTTTTATTGCACCGGCCATGGACCTCGACATGTTTGTCCATCCCACCACGCAGAAAAACCTGGAGACCCTGGCTTCGTTCGGGAACATCATTCTTGAACCCGGCGAAGGGGTACTGGCCAGCGGTTTATATGGAAAAGGACGCATGGAAGAGCCGGAAAAAATCGTAGAAACACTGGTCCATTTCTTCGAGTCAAAAAAAAAACTGCTGAATAAAACCTTTCTGGTTACCGCCGGCCCTACCTACGAAAAAATTGACCCGGTGCGTTTCATCGGCAACTATTCGTCGGGCAAAATGGGCTTTGCCCTTGCTGAAGCGCTAGCCAGCCAGGGCGCAAAAGTTATTCTGGTGAGCGGCCCCGTTTCCCTGCAGCTGAACCATCCGCTGGTCGAAACAATCTTTGTAGAGTCGGCCGCTGAAATGTACGAGGTGTGCAGCGCCTGCTTCGACCGGTGCGACGGCGCAATTATGAGCGCTGCCGTGGCCGATTTCACCCCGGCAGCACCGGCAAACCAGAAGGTAAAACGCGGCAAAGAGCGCTGGAATCTCGAACTGGAGCCCACCCGCGACATTGCCGCCGAACTCGGACGACGCAAAAAAGAGGGACAGCTGCTGGTCGGATTTGCCCTCGAAACCACCAACGAGCTGGAAAATGCCCGCCAGAAACTGGTCGGCAAAAACCTGGACCTGATCGTGCTCAATTCGCTTAACGACCCCGGTGCCGGGTTTGGCGTGGATACCAATAAAATTTCCATCCTCGACCGATACAATAATATCGCTGAATTTGGGTTAAAAAGTAAAAAGTCGGTGGCCGCCGATATTGTGGAAAAAATCATTACCTTAATCGGCCAGGCTTCAAATCCGGCAGGAAATTAACCGCAGGAATCGGAGGTATAAATGAAGAAGATCTTTTTTACAATTGGGCTTATTGCCGGGATGTTTTGGGCAGGCCAGACCCAGGAATTGCGCTGTAATATCAGTATTTCGGCTGAAAGGATACAGGGCGCCAACCGCAATATTTTCCGTACCATGCAGGCCGACCTCTACGAGTTTATGAACAACCGCAAATGGACCGACAACGTCTACACCCAGGAGGAGCGCATCCAGTGCAATATCTTCATTCACCTCGAAGAGCAAATCTCTTCCGACGAATTTAAGGGAAGTATCCAGGTACAACTTCGCCGCCCCGTCTTCAACTCCACTTACGAAACCACGCTCCTCAACATCAAGGACAACGATTTTCAGTGCCGGTATGTGGAGTTTCAGCCGATGGATTTCAATGAAACCAACAACCGCGATAACCTGACCAATATTCTGGCGTTTTACGCCTATGTAATCCTGGGGTTCGACTACGACTCCTTTTCGCCCGAAGGCGGAACCCCCTACTTTGAAAAAGCGCAGGCCATCATCAATAACTCCCAAAATGCCCGCGAAAAAGGGTGGAAAGCTTTTGAAAGCGAACGCAACCGGTACTGGCTGATCGAAAATATCCTGAACAAATCCTATTCGCCCATGCGCAGCTGCCTCTACACCTACCACCGGCTGGGCCTCGACCTGATGTCGGATAAAACCGAAGAAGGCCGCACCAACATTGCCGAGTCGCTGCGTTCGGTACAGCAGGTATTCCGGCGCCGGCCCTCCCTTTATATTCTCCAGATATTTTTCGACGCCAAATCCGACGAACTGGTTAATATCTTCAGCAAATCGTACCCCGACGAGCGCAACCGCGTGGCCGCCATCCTCAACGAAGTCGACCCGTCGAACGGAGCCAAATACCAGAAAATCACCGAAGCCCAAAGTTTTTAAATCTATCACAGATGCTGACCAAACTGACGGTTTCCAACTTTGCGCTGATCGATGAACTGACCGTGGCTTTTGAGCCGGGTTTTTGCATCGTAACCGGGGAAACGGGTGCCGGAAAATCGATCATCCTGGGCGCCTTGTCGCTGATCCTCGGCGCACGGGCCGACTCCTCCACCCTGCGCGATCCCGAAAAAAAATCGGTGGTGGAAGGTCATTTTCGGATCGAAAATTATGGGCTGGAGTCTTTTTTCACTGAAAATGATCTCGATTACGAACCGCAGACCATTTTACGCCGCGAAATAGCCCCCACCGGAAAATCGCGCGCTTTCATCAACGATACCCCGGTGAATCTTCAGCAGCTCCGCGAGCTGTCGCTCCGCCTGGTCGACATCCACTCGCAGTACCAGAACCTGGAGCTCAACAGCCAGCAGTTTCAGCTGCAGCTGGTAGATACCGTTGCACAAAGCGAAATTCACCTCAAAAAATACCACCAGTGTTTCCTTGATTTTACCGTTACCCGCCAGAAGCTGGACGAGCTGCGCGAAAAAGCGGTCCGCAGCCGGGCCGATCTCGACTACTTCCAGTTTCAGTACAGCCAGCTGGATGAAGCCCGCCTGGAGCCCAACGAACAGGAGCAGCTGGAAGAAGAACGCTCCAAACTGGAACATGCCGAAGAGATCAAAAGCACGTTGGTACAGGTATCCGACCTGCTCGACGGCGAACGCTTTCCGGTGGTTCAGCAGGTAAAAGAGGCTGTTCACCGCCTGGACAGAATCGGCCGTTTTATGAAAGAAGCAGCCGAACTGCACCAGCGGTTGCAGAGTGTCCACATCGAACTGGCCGACATAGCCCGCGAAATTACCTACCTGTCGGAATCGGCCGAGTTTAACCCGCAACGCCTGGAAAGCGTCACGGCCCGCCTCGACCTCATCTACACCCTGCAGCAAAAACACCAGCTCTCGTCGGTGGCCGAACTGCTGGAGCTGAAAACTGAACTGGCGCGGAAAATTGAAGAGATCACCGATTACGACCACGAAATTGCCCGGATTGAAAAGGAGCTGGCCGGACAGGAAAAACGGCTGAACGAAGCGGCCGGACTGCTCTCCCGCCAACGTAAAAGCGCTTTTCAGCCCATGGAACGCCAGGTGGTGGAAATCCTTCACCAGCTGGGAATGCCGCATGCCGTTTTCCGCGTAGCCCACGAACCCCGGGTGCAATTTACCCCCACCGGGACCGACAATATCCGGTTTTTATTCAGCGCCAACCGCGACGCCCGCCCCGACGACATTACCCGCATTGCTTCGGGCGGTGAAATCTCGCGCGTGATGCTGGCCCTGAAAACATTGGTTACCGGCTCGAAAATGCTTCCGACCATTATTTTCGACGAAATCGACACCGGAATTTCCGGAGAAATAGCCCTAAAAATGGGGCAAATCCTCAAAACACTTTCTGCCGGAATGCAGGTCATCAATATCACCCACCTGCCGCAGATTGCCGGAAAAGGCGAGCACCACTACCTGGTTTTCAAAACCGAAAGCGAGGCCGGCACCTTCACCTCGGTCCGCAAACTGAGCGAGCAGGAGCGGGTGGAAGAGCTGGCCAAAATGGTGGGCGGCGACAATCCTTCGGCAACAGCCCTTCAGGCTGCCCGCGAACTCCTGGAAACATAACTCCTGAAAATAAAAAAGGAGAGGTTTTTAATCTCTCCTGCTTCCAATGCTGAAAGGCGGCAACTCCCGCCTGCACTGTAATTCCTTATTCCGCCGAAGGAACTTCCCGGGGTTCATCAATCCCGACCGGGGTTCCCAACACCGGAAAACCTGTTTCATCCCATGAAAACTTCTGCATCCGGGGATTTCTTTTGGAGCTGCAACCATCGCCCGAATTGCTGTTGGCATGATACAAAATCCAATCTTCGCATCCGTCGGGCGACTTAAAGAAGCTGTTGTGCCCCGGTGCAAACACCTTTTTTTGCGGGTCTTTGACAAACAGCGGACGGGGATTTTTCACCCAGTCGGCCGGATTCAGCGGATCGCCCCCCTCTTTCAGGCTTAAAACCCCCAGCTTGTACTCATCGGTCCAGCAGCCGCTACACGAATAGACCAGAAAAACATGGCCCGCCGCATTTTTCAGCACCTGCGGCCCCTCGTTCACCAACCCGTTTCGTTCCCAGGGATAGACAGGTTCCGAGATCATCACCCGCGAACCTTCCAGCGTTACCGGGTCCTTCATCCGGGCAATGTAAAGCTGCTGGATGCCGGTATTGTCTTCATGTTTTTGGGTGCGCCATCCCGACCAGATAAAATAACGGCTGCCATTCAGCTCCAACACCGTTCCGTCGATGGCCCACAAATCCGTATCGTCGGCAATTTTCCCCCGGAACTCCCAATTGGTATTCATGGGTGAAGCAGACGCGTTTTCCAGGACAAACATCCGCCGGTTCTCATTCAGGCTGTTTTCGGTACCTGAATCGTAGGTAGCAGCAAAATAGAGATACCATTTTCCATCGAGAAAATGGAGTTCGGGCGCCCAAAGCTGCCGGGAATAGACTTCCCCGGCCGGCGGAGTCCAGATGGTGAGCGGGGCGTTTTGCGCCAGCTCTTCCATCCGGGGCGTAGCCCGCAGCTCAATCCGGTTCCCCGAAGTGTGCGTGTAGTAATAGAGGCCATCTTTGCCGATCACCCAGGGATCGGCACCAGAAGGCAACAAGGGATTGAGAAACGTTTTTACCGGTTTTTCGGGAACAGCCGGTGACTCCCCTGTCATTTTCGCCTGCGGCGTGCAGGCCAGTAACACAATAAATAAAGCATACAGATGCACCATTTTCATATCAGTTATTTATCCGGTTATACCATTTTTGCCAGGCATCCTCCATCTTTTTCACTTTGCCGGGTTTGCGGAAGGCAAGGTTATTAACTTCTGTCCGGTCTTTGGCCAGGTTGAAAAGCTCCCAGGGCTGGTCTTTCAGCGCTGCAATTTTCCAGTCGCCTGCCCGGAAGGCTCTTCCTCCTTCGTGTTCCCAGAAAAGTGTATCGTGAATGGCGGTTGTCTCCTTCCGCAGGAGCGGCAGAAGGCTTTTTCCTTCCATCGGACGGGTTTCAAATCCATTGATTTTCGACGGATACGGAGCGCCGGCCAGGTCAAGACAGGTGGGCAGTATGTCGATCACATGCCCAACGCCATGATTGATGGTGTTCTCTTTTCCTTGCAGCCCCCGGGGCCAGTGAAAGATCAGAGGGGTGCAGGTTCCGCCGGCAAACGACTCCTTCTTCCAATACCGGAACGGGGCGTTGAGCGCTCCGGCCCACTGCATCCCCAGGTAGCCGTAAGTCTCTTCGGGTCCGGGCGGAATTGTATCGGCCGGCGAATAGATATACTGAATCGGCTCTCCGTTCCGCTTGTGCCCCACCCGGTCGAAGCCGGGCCGGTAGCCGCGCTCCGGAGAGGCGCCGTTGTCGGCCAGAAAGATAATCACCGTATTCTCCAGCTGGCCGGTCTCTTCCAGCTTCCGGATCACCTTTCCCACGCCCTGGTCGAGCCGGTCAACCATGGCAGCATGCGCTTCCATGTGACGGGCTTCCCACGTTTTATTTTCACAGTCGCCCCAGCTCATCCCCGATTCGTTGGGCGCGGGTTTGGCCCGCTTCGGATCGATGATTCCCAGTTCAATTCCCCGCTGGTAACGTCTTTCGCGCAGCACATCCCATCCTTCGTCGTATCGGCCCCGGTATTTCCGGAGATCTTCGGGCAGCGCATGGAGCGGCCAGTGAGGCGCCGTGTGCGCGATATACAAAAAGAAAGGTTTGGCATCCCGGCTGAAGCGGTCGATCAACTCCACCGATTTTTCGGTAACAAAATCGGTCATGTAGAAATCTTCGGGAACTTCCCGGATTGCCTCTTCGTTATGGACCAGGCTGAAAGGGTCGTAATAGTTGATCACCCCCCAGATCACCCCCCAGTGCTCTTCAAATCCACGGTTGCAGGGATAGGATTCGAGGGGTGCAAAAACGGCGCTGTCCTTCCGGTGCGAGAGCCACATCAACTGGTCTTTCTGGTTTCCCAACCCTTTGGTTTCCGAAAGGTGCCATTTTCCGGCCATACCGGTGTGGTAGCCATTTTCGCGCAACACTTCGGCAATAGTCGCCGAATTGCGGGCCAGCGAGCGGCCGTTGAGGGCCAGCCCCACCTGGTGGGCATATTTGCCGGTGAGCAGGGAGGCGCGGCTGGGGCAGCAGCGGGCAGCATTGTAAAACTGCGTAAAACGTACCCCCTGACCGGCCAGCGCATCGAGGTTGGGCGTACTGATCTCCCCTCCGTAACAGCCCAGGTCGGAATATCCCAAATCGTCGGCCATGATGATGACAATATTGGGTTTGGCCGCCGGCTGCGCAGGCCGGGCAGCCGACGAAGGCAGACAGGGCAACAGCGCCAGGAGTGCCGACGGCAGTATGGTGTGCACGCGGTGTTGCATGTTGTGAGTCAATTTCATGACAAGATCATTCCGCAATTGTTATCACTCTTGGGTGGTAGGTCCGTGAACAACCAGGGTGCCATCATCGCGCACTTCCATCCGGTCGATGAAAACCACGCGGTTTTTACCGGTTTTCGAAGTTCTTCCGTGGTAAACGCAAAGCATATCCTTTCCGTTGGGAGCCCAGGTCACCGAGTTGTGGCCGGTGCCGGTTACAATCCCGCCTTTATCTTCATTCTTTTCCAACACCGGATTGTTGGCTGCCTTTTTAAAAGGGCCCAGCGGCGATTCGGCCGTAGCGTAGCCCACCGCATAATTTTTCCCGCCAAAGAAATTTGCCGAATACATCATGTAGTAGGTATCCCCGTTTTTAAAGATGAAAGAACCCTCGGTCCAGCGCCGGTTGATCTCACCAGCGGTTACCGAACGGCTCTCCCATTCGGTTTGCGGATCAACCATGGATACCGGCGGACGGAGCAGCAGCTGCGGTTCACCGATGATTCCGGAAAAATCGGGTTTCAGCTCCACCCCATAAACCCAGCTCTCCTCGATCTCGTCAAAAAGACCTTTCACGCGGGCCCAGTTGGCGACTTCACTCTCGACCGGATGTTTGTAACAACAACGCGAGAAGTAGAGATAAACCCTTCCGTCTTCAAAAAGCAGGTTGCCATCGATAACCGGATAGCCGGGGTCAAAAATCGGGCGGTTGTACAAATCCTGGTACGGGCCGGTTGGCGAATCGGAAACAGCAACCCCGATCCGGAAGTTTTCCAGTTCGTTGGTGGGGTTTTCGCGCCAGTCGGCGCTAAACAGCAGGTAATATTTCCCCTCGTACTCGTAAAGTTCGGGAGCCCAAAAGTTGGCAATTCCCCAGGAATCCTCCCGGTTACCCTGGTAGATGCGCCCTTCATCCTGCCACTCGCGCAGATCGGTCGACGAATACATTTTAAATCCGTCTTTCACCCCGCCGGTCCCCACCATGTAATAGTTGCCATCCGAAGCTTTTAAGATATAGGGATCTCCAAACTCAACCGGCAAGGGGTTGTTGCTGGTTTCCCCCGGACCTGCTGTGTTGCAGGCCCACATTGTCAACACGAGTGACCAAACACAAACTATTTTCATATCCAAAATTTTAATTTGTTAGGTGGAATTCCGGACCAAGGATAATCGGGACCATCAATTCCTGCTGGACAGTTTCCGATCAGGGCAATTCCATCTGGTTATTGATCAATTGAAACTTATTTGCTGCTAAGATAAGGTTAAAACAAACCGTTTAATTTACGGGAGTAAGCGTAATGGCATCAAGCCAGATTTTATCACCGGCAGGATTATCGCCGACATAGAAAGCCAGCCGGTAGTGGCCGGGTTGCGGAATGGCATCCGTCCGGAAGGAGAACTGCTGTTGGGCCGGAGTGAGCGCGTAAATTTGCTGGGCAATTTTGTTCTTCAGGTTTCCGGCCTGCTCCATCCTAACGATCAGCCGGGTGTTGCGGCTGGCAACCGCCTTGAACGAAACCTCGAACCGGTTGCTGTCGCCATTCGGGAAAACCCACACCAGCGCAGCATCGGCAGGTTTTTCACCTTTTTTCAGAACCGTCAGCGCAGCCGAGTTTGCCCCGGAAATTTTCCCACTCCGGTCAATGGAGAAATCCACCAGCTGGCCGGGGTTTTGAAGATCCCAGTCGCCAAAATCAACGTCAAACTCGCCGTTGATCTTACGTTTGTATTCCTGCGAACGGATGTTGTACTCGCGGGTATCAAACGGGAAGACTCCCACCTCGCCGGCCCATTTTTCCCAGACCTGGAACATACTGTCACGCCGGGTCGGGTAATCAGCTGCCAGGTTATGCAGTTCGGTAGGATCTTCGGCGATATTGTACAGCTCCAGTTTTTGCGGGTCGAAAGTGGCATTTTCGGCGGTTTTGGCCACCAGTTTCCAGTTGCCATCGCGCATGCCGATGTTGGCCTCGTGCTCCCAAAAAATCGGACTGCGGTGGTTGCTCT
>JARKOX010000250.1 GCA_029975525.1 Prolixibacteraceae bacterium
CGGCTGGTGAAGACAAAAGTCAGATCACTGCTGGGCAAACCGCTGAAAATACACTACAACGGAACTGTCAGGGAGTTTGAACTGCCGGCAGATCGTGAAATCATCCTCAACGGAGAGCTGCAGCAGATTTAATAGGTTGGAGCCGGTTCCGGTAGGAAAGACAAAAGGCTGTTCGGATTGATCCTGGACAGCCTTTTGGTTTATCCGGAGGTTAACGATCAGTATTGATGGAAAGCATCTGAAACAAAGGAGAGGACGGCCGGCAACGACGTGCGCCAGTAGGTCCAGGTGTGGCCGCCGTCGCGGATGCGGAATTCATGCGGAATCTCCTTCTTGCGCATGGCAATATGAACCAGTGAATTTCCTTCGTATAAAAAGTCATCGTCGCCGCAGTCGATATACCAGCGGACAGCCCTTTTCTGGTCATCGGACATGGCGCTGATCAGCTCCAGCACGCTGTGCCGTTTGTAGTAGGCTTCCATTTCGGCGGGCGAAGCATCGGCAATTCCGCGCCGCTGTAGGTAATTCTTCATATCGTCCATCGAGAGCGGACCGGTGGCGGCGCTCAGCGGGCAGGCCGATGAGAAGAGTTCGGGGTGGCGCAGCGCATAAACAAAAGTTCCTTCGCCGCCCATCGAAAGGCCTGCCACTGCCCGGTAACGTTTCTCTTTTTTGATACGGAAAGTCTGTTCCACGTAGGGCATCAACTCCTCAAAGAAAAAGTCTTCGTACCGCCATTCCCCTTTCATGTCGTTAAAATAGCCGCGGCGCCCGGTATTGGCATCCGGCATCACGATAATCATGGGAGTGGCAGTTCCCTGCCGGATACACTGATCGGCGATATGCAGCACCTCGCCGAACTGCACCCAGCCGGTCTGGTCGTCGCCGGCGCCATGCAACAGATACAAAACCGGATAACTGCGCTGTGAACTTTCATAATCGAGGGGAAGATAAATGGCAAATTTGCGTTCCGATTGCAGAATTTTACTGTTCAGCGACAGGTTGTCGAACACTTTTCCTGACTGGGCCCAAAGCAGGGCCGGCAGAAACAAAAACAGGACAGACAGACAATGTTTCTTCATAATTTCAGTGTTAAGTTTATTGCTGATTCGATTTTTTCCAAAGTTTGATTTTACATTAAAAACCGCAGAAAAACAACCCGCTACCGTGATTTTCCCTGCAGTTTGAACAATATATGCCCGGAATAATGGTTTATTGAAGAGGTGTTTTTAGATTTGCGCCGGCGATACAGGGAGCTTGGACAAAAACCGTGAGCACCTGCGCCGCCAACTCACTGTCATAACGTTGACCGTTGAACAGGATTACTTTGAAACGGAGTTGAGATACAGTAATTTGTAAAAAATAAACGGGTGAAAAAAGCCTTTACCTTATTTCTGTTTTTTTTGATAGGGAGTGCCGGGATGAGAGCGACAGGCCAAAGCAACAACGCCACTCTCAGCGGTAAAGTTACCGGTGAAGATGGCAGTCCGCTTGAACTGGTCAGCGTTTCGCTGCGCGATTTTCCGGTGGGAACCGTCACCAACCGCAAAGGGGAATACCTGCTGCGTATTCCGGCGCGGCGCGAAATAACGGTGGTTTTTTCTTCGGTCGG
>JARKOX010000259.1 GCA_029975525.1 Prolixibacteraceae bacterium
CCATTTACGAATTACCACGCACCCGGCTGCGACATCACCGCCCGCCATCCCGATGCCAAACCCTACCTCCACGAAAATTACATGAGAACCTGGCGTCAGATGGAAGAGCTGGTGCAAAAAGGATGGGTAAAACACATCGGCACGTCGAACATGACCGTCCCGAAACTGACCCTGGTGCTGCGCGATGCGGAAATCAAACCGGCAGCCAACCAGATGGAGCTCCATCCCCACTTTCAGCAGCCCGAGCTGTTCCGCTTTGTGGTCGAAAACGGTATTCTTCCCATCGGATACAGTCCGCTGGGGTCACCCAATCGGCCGGAACGCGACCGTACACCCGAGGACACCGTCGATATTGAAGATCCGGTAATCATGGAGATTGCCCGCAACCACGGTGTTCATCCGGCACAGGTTTGTATCAAATGGGCCGTTCAGCGCGGACAGGTTCCCATTCCGTTTTCGGTCAAAGAGAAAAATTTCATGAGCAACCTGCGGGCAACTACCGAAGACCCGCTCACCGATGCCGAAATGGAAGCCATTTCCCGGATCGACAAAAACTGCCGCCTCATCAAAGGTCATGTTTTCCTCTGGAAAGAGGGACAAACCTGGGAAGCTCTGTGGGACACAAACGGCGAAATTACCCCTCCGTGAGCGCCTGTTTTTCGGAAAAGATGAAAATTAAACAACGTAAAAAAAACAATATGACAATCCAAACCAACAAAATGCCGGCCGCCTATTTGCCAGGAAACAGCACGGTGGTGTTAAAGGAAGTTGACATTCCGGTCCCCGGGCATGGGCAGGTACTGGTAAAAACCAAATCCTCGACCATCTGCGGCAGCGATATCCGCGCCATTTACCACCAGCATCTGGGGAAAGGCCCCGAAGGCTATCAAAACAAAATTGCCGGCCACGAGCCCTGCGGCCAGATTGTGCAATGCGGGCCGGGCCTGAAGCGTTTCAAGGAGGGCGACCGGGTGATCATCTACCACATCTCGGGTTGTGGTGTGTGCAACGATTGCCGCCGGGGATATATGATCAGCTGCACCAGTCCGCACCGCGCGGCCTACGGCTGGCAACGCGACGGCGGCATGGCTCCCTACATTTTAGCTGAAGAAAAAGATCTGGTCCTGCTCCCCGATGAGCTCTCCTACACCGATGGCGCCCAGGTAGCCTGTGGCTTCGGAACCGTTTATGAAGGCATTGAAAAAATCGGTATCTGCGGAAATGACGCCGTACTGGTAACCGGCTTGGGTCCTGTGGGGCTGGCCGCCCTGATGGATGCCAAAGCGATGGGAGCCCAGAAACTGGTGGGCGTTGATGTGGTGGAATAGCGGTGCCGACTGGCCAAAGAACTTGGACTGGTTCACCAAACCTTCATCAGCGGGCCCGACACGCTCGAAAAACTGCTTGCGGAAACCAATGGCGCCGGCTTCGAACGTTCGATCGACTGCTCGGGACACACCGACGCCCGCCAGCTTTGCGTTCGCGCCACCCGCAAATGGGGTAAAATAGCCCTCGTCGGCGAAGGCGGAACCATGGAACTGAATCCATCTCC
>JARKOX010000002.1 GCA_029975525.1 Prolixibacteraceae bacterium
TCCGTTCGGAAATGGCCACATCAACGACACTTACCGGGTGCAGATGGTTGACCCGACTGCGCCGGGATACATCCTGCAGCGTAAAAACCATGCAATTTTTAAGGATATTCCGGGAATGATGCAGAACATCCTGCACGTGACTGAACACATCCGCAAGAAATTGGTGGCCGCCGGAGAAACGGAAGTCGACCGCAAGGTGATGACCTACCTTCCGGGCAAAGACAACAACTATTTTGTACAGGACGAAAACGGTAATTTCTGGACGTTATTTCTCTTTGTCCGCGACAGTCACGGTATTGAAGAGGTGACCAACCCCACGCAGGCCTTCAGCGCCGGAAAAGCCTTTGGTCAGTTCCAGCTTCAGCTGGCCGATCTGCCGGGCAATTTGCTGATCGAGACCATTCCCAATTTTCACAACGGAAAGTTTCGTTACGGACAGCTGTTGACCGCCATTTCGGAAAACCGCGCCGGAAGGGTGGAGGCCATGCAGCCCGAGCTGGACAAGCTGATTGCACGGGCCGACGAGATGGTGCAGCTGCAGGAGTGGATCGACAATGGCGAGCTGCCTTTGCGCATCACCCACAACGATACCAAAATCAACAATGTGCTTTACGATGAGGAGGACAATATTCTTTGTATCATCGACCTGGACACGGTAATGCCTGGTTCGGCGCTGTTCGACTTCGGCGACGCCATCCGCACCCTCGGAAATACCGCTTCGGAAGACGAACCCCAACTGGAGAAGATCAATTTCAACCGTGACTATTACCGCGCTTTTGCCGAAGGATACCTTTCGGAAAGCAGCCGTTTCCTGACCGAAAAAGAGCGGGAAAACCTCGCTTTCTCCTGTCGTTACATGGTCTGGGAACAGTCTGTCCGCTTTTTGATCGACTATCTCAACGGCGACATTTACTACAAAATTGCCTATCCCGAACACAACAAGGTGAGGACGTTGGCGCAAATCCGTTACCTCGAAGTGATGGAGCAAAATATTGGGTTTATGACCGGAATCTCCGGCTAACCCGGCTCTCTACAAATGAATATGGACCGCCTGCAACGGGCTTCCCAGGAAGAAACCGGCAAGCTGTTCGAAAATAGAAACCGACTCGGTAGTCAAAAACTGCCGGGTCGCTTTTTTTGTACACGCTCGTTCTATTTCGGGATGCCGCGCCAGGTAATCTTCCAGCTTCCGTGCAACCACCGGCCCTTGTTCGAGCAGTGCGACGTGTGCCGGAAGAAACTTCCGGATAACAGGCAAAAGCAGCGGATAGTGCGTGCAGCCGAGAATAACGGTGTCGATTTCCGGGTCTTTGGCAAAGAGGTTGTCCAGGTTTTTCCGGACAAAATATTCGGCGCCGGGCGTATCGATTTCATTGTTTTCCACAATAGGTACCCACATCGGACAGGCCTCCTGCGAAACTTTGATCTGGCTTTCGGGCGCAATTTTGGCGATCTCCAGCGGGTATGACTCCGACAGGACGGTACCGCTGGTGCCCAGTACGCCCACGTGTCCAGAGCGGGTGATTTCCGGAATCAGCTCCACGCTGGGCCTGATCACGCCGAGCACCCGGCGTTCCGGGGCAATTTGAGGCAGGTCGCGCTGCTGGATGCTGCGCAGCGCTTTGGCCGAGGCGGTATTGCAAGCCAGGATTACCAGCCGGCAACCCATCGAAAAGAGTTTGTTTACCGCCTGCAGGGTGTATTCGTACACCACTTCGAACGAGCGCGAACCGTATGGTGTGCGGGCATTGTCGCCCAGGTAGATGTAGTCGTATTGCGGAAGGCGGGTGGTCAGCTCCCTGAAGATGGTCAGCCCGCCGTAGCCTGAATCAAAAACCCCGATTGGTTGTGTCATTGGTCGTAATATCAAATCTGAAAAGGCATCAGAGATCAACATGGAGCGTTTCCCTGATGCCAGGTGAAATGTTTTTTTAAGCTGTTACCTGCCGAGCGCCAGGTGGTAGGCGTCGTCGTAATATTTCCCCAGGTTTTGCCAGTCGAAATGGGGGGATGCCGCTTCGCAGCTGTTGCGGATGGCAATCCGTTCGCGGCGGTTGAGCTGCACAAAACGGAACATGATGTTGGCCATCTCTTCGGCCGACTGGAGAAAGTCGTGCGTTTTGCGGTGGACAATAAAAATCCCCTTCTCTTCGTAGTCAGGCATGTTGGAGGTGACATAATCGCCAAATCCCGACAGGTCGCTGGTAATCGACGGAATGCCACTTGCCAGGGCTTCCAGCGGGGTGTATCCCCACGGTTCGTAATAGCTGGGGAAAAGTCCGAGGTGGCATCCCCGTACAAACTGGGAGTAGTCCATCCGGAAGAGCGGGTTCGATGCGGTCACAAAATCGGGATGGTAAACAATTTTCACCTTGTCGTGCTGGTTGTTGACCAGGTTGGCCATCCGGATAAAGTTGAGCATTTCGTCTTTGGCATCGTCGACCAGGTTGTGGGTAACCACTTTGGGCAGACTGTGTGATTTCCAGGCCTGCACAAAACGGCGCAGTTTCAGCCGCAGGTAGTCGTCGGCCAGGTCGGTCAGGTTGGGAAACTGGTAGGGGCCGGAGTTGGCCGTAACCGACAGGTAGAGCCGTTTGCCCACCTGCTCCTGAATCTCTTCGCTGGCGCGGCGGATTTCATCAATCTGCGCTTTGGATTGCAGCACGTCGGGGTTAAAAGAGCGGAACGGCCGTTTGGTGATAAAAAAGGCGACTACCGTCCGGTCAATGCCCGCCTGCTGCATTTTGTAGTTGAGCCGGGCCAGCGCCTCGAGCGTGAGGTCGTATCCTTTGTTGTGGTATTCATATCTTCCGGAAGTAAAGAAGTAGAGCGTTTTTTCCAGGTCGAAGGAGTAGCTCTGGAAAAAATGACCCATCACAAAATCGTGGATCTTCTCCTTGTATTCGGCATGGAGGTTTTGCACTTTGTGAAGCGCCTCAAACCGTTCGATATTGAGCCCGTTGGGGAGGATCACCTCCGGTTCGCGCCCCAGTAACCGAATGCACTCCCGCGCGGTCACCTTGCTGACGGTGGTAAAGACGTGCGCGCCGTGTGCCGCCGCCCTTTCAATGTCTACAATTGGTTTTACGTTGAAGAAATTCGACTCTTTTTCCCAGTCATAAAACGGCAGGTGGTCGTAAAACTGGTCGTCGTTCATGGCCAGGTAACGTCCCAGCAGGGTGGCATGCGTGGTGAAAACGACCTTCAGGTTGAGGCCGTCGCGGCGGATTCCCGGAATGGGCAGGCCGGCCATCCATTCATGAAAATGGGCAATATCGGGGCCGGTAGATCCGCCCGATTCGCAGTAGATACGGAAAAACTCCTTCACCTGGAAGGCGAACGAAGCGACCTGGTTCAGCAGGCTGTCGTCGGCCGGAATGGAGATGTGGTGGTGGTCCCAGATGTAGTATTTGATCTCGTCGAGCCGGTCGTAGATCGAAAAAGGGTTGAAAAGGACCACTTTGGGACGGCCCGAAATAATCCACTGCCCGTAGTGGACCTGAAAGCCCATTTCGCGCATTTTCAGAACGGTTTGCCCAACAGGGCCGGAATAATCATCCACCGGGTCGAAAACCACCGAAGCCTGGTTTTCGATGTAGGGCCCCAGCAGAAAATAGTTCTCTTCTCCCCATTTGTCGATTACCGACGGCACTTTCGACCGGATAACCGTATAAATTCCTCCCACCTGGTTGCACACCTCCCAGGCTACTTCAAAGAGGTTCACCCCCTGAAAGAGTCTCTTCGAACCTTCGCCGGATGAAAGATATCCGCTTTCCATACGTTTATTTTTTATTTTAACATAGGTTGAAAATACACAAAATCCGCCATACGTTGGCCTATTCCTGCTGCACGACATTTTAAAATCCGGCTGCGGAAAGGCAAAAAAAAACCATCCCGGAGGATGGCTCTTCTTTTATGCAGTACAGATTACTGAATTCCAAGTTTTTGTTTAACCAGCGGCAGCAGGTCGAGGCTTTCGTTCGATTTGTAAAGAACGGTTCCTAGTTCGCCACTGATATCGAAAACATAAATCAACCCTTTTTCTTTGGCAACGTCGGCAATGGTGTTTTTGGCTTTATCGAAAATGGGTTTCAGAATCTCGGCGTTTTTTTGCTGAAGCTGCTGCTGAGCAATGATCTGGAAATTTTGAATACGCTGCTGCAGATCCTGGATTTCGGTCTCTTTGGCCGACCGGACAATGTCGGACAATGAATCGCGTTTTTGCGCGTAATCTTTGTATTTATCTTCCAGTTCTTTCTGCATGGTTCCCAACTGGTCTTCCAGATCTTTCACTTGTTTGTTGTATGTCTGCTCAGCGGTCGCTCTTTCGGGCATAATCTGGATTAATGCCTGCAAATCGATGTGGCCAAATTTAGGCCCCTGCCCGTAGGCAAAGCCGGCAACCATCATCAATGTTGCAACAGCCAGGATTTTCGTTAAATTTCTCATAAATCAATGTTGGATTTTAAAATTTTGATCACAAATATAGAAATTAATTCTTATAGCCGAGTTTCTGTAATACCTGATCGCTCAGGTCAAATTTGGGGTTGGTAAACAGCATGGTGTTACCGCCGGCTTTGTCGAAAATCACGGCATATCCGCCGTCGTTGGCAAGCTCCTGAACGGCGTTGAAAATATCGTCCTGGATGGGTTTCACCAGCGCCTGCCGTTTTTTGAACAGATCGCCGTTAGGACCAAAGTATTTGCGCTGCAGTTCTTTGTAATCTTTCTCTTTGGTAATGATTACATCTTCGCGTTTGCGCTTCATATCTTCGGAGAGCAAAACACTTTCCGACTGAAAGTTTTTGTACATCTGTTCGATCTCGGCGTGCATGTTTTCCAGCTCTTTCTGGTACTGCTTCGACAGCTGGTCGAGCTGATCCTGGGCGGCCGTAAAGGCGGGAATGTTTTCCAGGATATAATCCGAGTCGATAAAACCAAACTTTTGGGCATAAGTAGTTGCCGAAAAGAACAGGGTTAATCCGAATAATACAATCAATTTTTTCATGGCTGTCCTATTTAAGTTTTTTGGATACATCTGTGTAAAACAAAATTTAAGCCAAATAGATAACTATCAGAATTGCTGTCCGATAACAAAGTGGAACTGACTGCCGTTGGCATCGGGCGACCAGCGAACCTCGTCGAAGCCGTACCCCCAGTCAATACCCATCAGCCCAAACATCGGCAGGTAGATCCGCACGCCGACTCCCGCCGAGCGGTAGAGCTTAAACGGGTTGTAGTACTGGAAAGTGTCTTCGGTATTTCCGGCTTCCAAGAATGCCAATGCATAAATGGTGGCACTGGGTTTCAGGGTCACCGGGTAGCGGAGCTCCATGGTGAACTTCGAGTACATGCTCGATCCGCTGCTTTTGCGGCTCAGGCTGAAATCTTTGTACCCGCGCATGGAAACATAGTCAGTTCCGTAAATATTATACCCCGACATGCCCGATCCGCCCACGATAAATCCTTCGAAAGGCGAGCGCCGGTTGGCATCGAAGTAGCCCAGGAATCCAAGCTCGAAGGCGGTGCGAAGTACCAGATTGGTGTTTTTCGACAGCGGATTGTAAACCTGCCCTTTGAAAAGCCATTTGTGATATTCGATCCATTTGTACCGTTCGGCATTGGTGATGGCGGTATCGCCGTAGTTAATGTTGTTGAACAGCGAGAAGGGCGGCGTAACTTTCAGGCTGAGCGAAAATTGTGATCCGCGGCGCGAATAGAGCGGGTTGTCGACCGAGTTGCGCTGCAGAGTGGTTTTGAAACTCAGGTTGTTGAACGAACCGTTGACATTTCCGTTTTTATCGGCCAGGAACCAGAAATAGCTGGCCATGTTTTGCAGACGGTAGTGTTCCATCGACAGTTCGTGGGTGATGGCAAAGAAGTCATCGGGCCAGGAGAGACGGTAGCCGTAGCCCAGCGAGAGTGCCAGGGTCTCCCAGATCTGGTCGTTGCTGGCATTTTTGTCTTCTGCGCTGTAGTTGTATTGGTAGCTTGGATAGCCGCCGTATCCGTAACCGTAGGGATCATAGCCATAGCCACCGTACCCGCCGTACCCGCCATAGCCGCCGTACCCACCATATCCATAGGGATAGCCGCCGTAGCCGCCGTATCCTCCATATCCTCCATATCCGTAAGGATTGTAGTAGTTTTGATAATACTTATTGGCGGTGTAATTGATTCGGGAGTAGGAGAGCGAAGTGGAGAACGAGTTGGGTTTTTTACCGCCCAGCCAGGGTTCGAAAAACGACAGGCTGACGGTTTTGTAGTACTGACCACTGGTTTGGTAGCGCAGGCTGAGGGTCTGTCCATCGCCCGAGGGAAGAGGCCTCCAGGCTTCTTTGTTGAAGATATTCCGGGCTGAGAAGTTGGCAAATTTCAATCCTACGGAGCCTACAAACATGCCGGCGCCCCAACCTCCCGACAACTCGATCTGGTCGTTGGCCTTTTCCTGCAGTTTGTAGGTGATGTCAACGGTTCCGTCTTCGGGATGGGGAGTGATATCGGGTACTATCGCTTCGGGGTCGAAATGGCCCAGCTGCGCCAATTCGCGCATCGTACGCATGATGTTGGATTTGCTGTAGAGGTCGCCGGGATAGGTGCGCATTTCGCGGCGGGCTACATGCTCGTGGGTTTTGGTGTTGCCCTCGATGCCGATTTTGTTGATGGTGGCCTGTTTGCCTTCGTAGATACGCATCTCCAGGTCGATCGAGTCGTTGGCCACATTGACCTCAACCGGTTCGATGTTCGAGAAGAGATAGCCGTTGTCCTGGTAGGCCAGGTTGATAACGGCGTCTTCGTCGCTGGTCAATCGTTTGTCGAGCAGTTTCTGGTCAAATACGTCGCCCTTTTTGATCCCCAGAATGGTGCTGAGATAATCGGACGGGTAGACCGTGTTTCCCACCCATTTGATGTCGCGGAAGAAGTATTTGTCGCCCTCTTCCACCCAGATTTCCACCACCACGCGGTTGTCTTTGTGGGCTTTGTAAACGGTGTCGCGCACAATTACCGCATCGCGGAACCCTTTTTGATTATATTTTTTGACGAGGTTGACTTTGTCCTCGCGGAATTTATCTTCCAGGAATTTTTTGGTGCGGAAAAAGTTTTTGAGCTTCCGGGCATTGGTTTTTTTCATGGCCCACTCAAGTGTCCCGACTTTTACCTGTTTGTTGCCGTGGATGACCACATCTTCCACTTTCACTTTTTCCTTTTTGTCGATATTGATGTCGAGGATAACGCTGTTGACCTGGGTGGTGTCGTCGCGCTGGACGATCTTCACTTCGGTATTGAGGAATCCTTTTTCCAGGAAAATGTTTTTGATGGTACGTTCGGCATTGATGATCTGGTTGTCGGTAATCTGACTGCCTTTGAGCAGGAGAACCTTGGAGGTAACATCATCTTTTTCAGATTTGCTGATCCCGGAAAAGTTAACATCCGAGAGGCGCGGGCGCTCCTGGAGGTGAATGTCGAGCCAGACGTTGTGCCCGGAGATTTTGGAGGCTGTGATTTTAACGTCGGAAAACAGCCCTTGCTGCCAGAGTTTTTTGAGGGCGGCTGTAATTTCTTCTCCCGGAACTTCAACTTCCTGTCCGATTTTAAGGCCGGAGATCTGTTGCAGCACATCCCGGTCGAAGTAACGGATGCCGGAGAACTCCATTCCGGCGATGGTCAACTTTTGCCGGCCGGAGTAGTAAATTGAAAAATTTGTACTGTCGGCTTCCTGACCCCACACACCCGGAATCAGCGCCAACAGAAAAAAAGGCAATAGCAGAATCGATTTTCGCATTCCAATCATCATTATTTAGCTTACTATCTGTTCACTTGTCAGGCCAAAACGTCTTTCACGGTTTTGAAAGTCGACGACCGCTTCAAACAGGTCTTCTTTCCGGAAATCGGGCCAGAGTTTTTCTGTAAAATAAAGTTCGGCATAGGCAACCTGCCAGAGCATGAAGTTGCTTAACCGGTATTCGCCGCTGGTCCTGATCAGCAGCTCGGGATCGGGGATTCCGGCTGTGGAGAGGTTGGCTTCAAACCGTTCAAGGTCGATTTCGGCGGGCGATATTTTGTTTTCCGCAACGGCAAGGGCGATCTTGCGGGTTGCTTCCAGGATTTCCCATTTTGAGCTGTAGCTGAGGGCCAGGATCAGGGTGAGGCCTGTGTTGTGGCGAAGCGTGTCGATACATTCAAATAGTTTTTTTCTCACCTCTTCCGGAAGTTTGTCGGTGTCGCCGATTACGCCCAGGCGGACATTGCTTTTTTGCAGGTTTTCCGTTTCTGCCTCGATGGCATACACCAGCAGTCCCATCAGGGCCTGCACTTCGTCCTGGGGCCTGGCCCAGTTCTCGGTAGAAAAGGCGTAAAGGGTGAGGTATTGGATACCGATTTCGCCGGCGCCTTCCACGGTGGAGCGGACGGCCTCCACACCCTGTTCGTGCCCGAAAATACGCTCATTTCCGTGCCGCGCCGCCCAACGTCCGTTTCCGTCCATGATGACGGCCACGTGACGGGGGATCTTACTGGTATTTAATTTATTCTTGAATGACACAATCTTTTAGTTTTTACTGTCGTAAGCCGGGCACGGTTTACTCCCCAGGTAGATCCTGTAGGTGAGATGGATGCCCAAATAGGTTGCCCAGTCGTTGTTATGCAACAAGTCATTGTAAGTTACTTCTTTCCCGCCTGAGTCGAGGTAGGCCAGCGGATCATCGAGGTTGTCCAGCTTGTCGTCCAGGATTTTACGCATCTGGTATTCAACCCCCAATCCGAGCCGCTTTCCTACGTTGAACTTGAACCCGATTCCAAAAGGAATCGTCGGCGCAATGACCGAGTTTTTCTTTTCCGCGGTTCCTTTGTTGTGCCGCTGGTTAAACTGGTAAATGGCCGCCGGATCAAGTTCGTAGCGGTAATACATCACCCCTAAACCTGCTGTTACATACGACGAAAATGAGGCTTTACTGGATCCTAACATGTAGCGAAGATAGTTGATTTCCGCTTGAATCGTCAAATCCTGCACACCTTTGCTGAATTCCCAGGGTTGTTCCTGGATAACTCCCTCGCCGGCAATGTTTCCGGTCAGAAGCATTCCTCTGGCGCTTATCCGCGGATTGAAATTGTATCTGAAATAGGCCCCAAAAAACGGATTGGGTGACTGAAAGAAAGTGTTTCCTTCAATGTCGCCCAAATAACCCGATGTTCCTCCCCAGATGCCGATATCGGCAGTCTTTGATTGGGAAAAGCCTGAAACAGAAAAAAAACATCCCAAAATCGCAACAAACAATTTCTTCATTGGGTCAAGAGTTTTTATCCATATTTATAAGTTTCAGGTATTCCTTTGTATTTCATTCAAATTCAATTAGGTAAGCTATATAATCAGAAAAAATTCCCGGCTTGTTCTTCCTCTTTCAAACGAGGTCAAACAGCGCTGGTTCTTTAATTTGATTTTTTGTAACTCACAGTAAATCAATGAACTCTTGTTGGTTTTTTGAACATAAACGTTTTCAAGAGCTACAAAAGTAATACAATTTGAAAAAATACATACCTGAATGCTCTTATAAAACCCAAACAGAGGTTAAAAATTGTTAAGCTCCGGGATTTTTCAATTGCGGCGGTCAATGCCCCACATGAGCTTATTTCGCAGGGTATTAAAGAAGGATTGATCGGGCAGATGGAGGGTTTTAAGTTTAAATCCTGCCTTGCGGATGGAGAGGGTGGTGGCGAGCTCCACATTTACCGAACGGGAGTCGAGCGAAGTGAGGAACTGGCTGCCGCGGCCCTCAACCCGGAGGGTGAGCAGGTGGCGGTCGGGGACTACAATCGGTCGGATGGTTAAGTTGTGCGGGGCGATGGGGGTGATGACGAAATTTTCGGAATCGGGGGTCAGAATCGGGCCGCCCACACTGAGCGAATAGGCCGTTGAACCGGTCGGGGTGGCAATGATCAGTCCGTCGGCCCAGTACGAATTGAGGAATTCGCCGTTGATGCTGACATGAACGTTAATCATCGACGAACTGTCGGTTTTGAGCACGGTCATTTCGTTGAGGGCGTAATTGAAGTCGAAGTCGGGCGCTCCGTGCAGGTTTACCTCGAGCAGGGTGCGCTCGGTGATCTCATAATGGTTGTTGAGAATGTCGGTTAATCCCGCAATGATCTGCTCCTGCGAGATATCGGCCAGGAACCCGAGCCGGCCGCTGTTGATCCCCACCACCGGAATGTCGAAATTCCGGATGGTCAGAAACGACTGCAGAAAAGTGCCGTCGCCGCCCACGCTGAAGATAAAAGCTACCTGTTCGTCAAAATCGCTGTGCGAATGGAAAAAGTCGCAGCAGCAGGGTTGGTATCCCAGCTGTTTCGAGAGGTATTCGTAAAACGGATGGTAAAGATGAACTTCGACGTTGTTTTTTTTCATAAACTGGAAAAAGTTGTGCAGAACAGGCACAAAATCGTGCTGGATCGAAGTTCCGAAAATGGCTACCTTCATAACGGTGCTTTTTTAAATATCCATATATCGTAAAAATTGGTCCATCCGGTCCTGGTACAGGTCGCCCAGCATCGAATCGTCGGTGTACACGGCCGAGATGTTGTAATCGTACCGCATAAAGGTTTGAATGATGGGGGATAGATCCAATTTGTCGAGTTTGAGGGTTACATTCAGGTTGTCGGAATCCTGAATTTTGTTGACAAACAGGCTGAGGATCCGCATATCGTTTCCTTCGGCAATTTGTCCGATCTGGCTGAGGGAATAGTTGTGCATGCTCACTTCGAGAATGATAACCCCGCCTGGTTCCTGCAGCGAGAAGAGCTGCGCAAATTTGCGGGCCAGTTCATACAGGGTGATCACTCCGAGGTAGGTGTGTTCGTCGTCAACGACAGGCACCACGCTCAGTTTGAGTTTGTACATCACCGAAGCCACTTCAAATACGTGCTGATTTTTATGCACATGCGGCGTGTGCAGTTGCATCATCTGCTTTTCAATCGGCGAGTCGAGCAGGTTCAGGTCATAGATAAATTTGTCTGAAATCAGTCCGAGGTACTCCTTCTCCTTCACCACCGGAAGGTGCGATACCCTGAAAACGTCCATCCAGTTGAGCGCCTGCTGCCCGGTGTCGGTCAGGCGCAGGGCGGGTACAACGTCTGATATGAGATTTTCTGCCAGCAATGTTTTTTACTTTTTGTTTTCACGGCCTGTCCATTTTCCTGAAATGGCCCTGCAAATTTAAGGAAAAATGAAGTGGGCTGTTTCCGTTTGACATTCAACAGGTTGTTTTTGCCGGCGTGTTTCGTCCTGTAAAAACTAACCGTCGATTTTTGCGCCATTCAAAATCTTAATAGTAACTTGCAGTCCAATTTTAAGGATATGACCAGACTCAGTGTAAATATAAACAAAATAGCAACACTGCGTAATTCGCGGGGCGGAAACGTCCCCAACGTAGTGCAGGCAGCGGTGGCTTGCCAGAAATTCGGTGCACAGGGAATCACGGTTCATCCGCGGCCCGACGAACGGCACATCCGCCGGCAGGATGTTTATGACCTGAAACCTGTTATCACCACCGAATTTAATATCGAAGGGTATCCCAGCGAGGATTTTTTGCAACTGGTTACAGCAGTCAAGGCCGATCAGGCTACGCTGGTCCCCGACCGGCCGGGACAGCTCACCAGCGACCACGGCTGGAAAACCCGTGAAAACCTCTCCTTTCTGAAAGAGGTGGTTGCCCGGTTGCAGGAGAATGGCATCCGTGTTTCGCTCTTTGTTGATCCGGAAGTGGACGATGTGGAGGGCGCCGCCCTGGCAGGAGCCAACCGGGTCGAGCTTTACACCGAACCGTATGCCACCCTCTATCCGGTTGACCGCGAAAAAGCGGTGGCTCCTTTTGTGCAGGCTGCCGAAGCGGCCCGCCAGCTTGGTCTGGAGTTAAATGCCGGGCACGACCTCAGTCTGCAAAACCTGAATTTCCTCTTCACACGCATTCCTTACCTGAAAGAGGTTTCTATCGGGCACGCCCTGATTTCCGATGCCCTTTACTTCGGATTGGAAACGACCATTCAGCAATATCTGGCCTGTTTGAAGTAATTATGAAGCTTTTTTTCCGGAAAGAAGGTGCGGGAGCTCCGTTGGTGATTCTTCACGGATTGTACGGATCATCGGACAACTGGCTGACCATCGGAAAAAAACTGGCTGAACGGTACACCGTTTACCTGGTCGATCAGCGCAATCACGGGCATTCGCCGCACGCTGCCGAACACACGTTTGAGGCCATGAAAAACGACCTCGCCCTCTTTTTCGACGAGCAGCAGCTGGAACAGGCTGTTTTACTGGGGCACAGCATGGGGGGAAAAACAGCCATCTATTTTGCGGCAGACTATCCCGAGCGGGTGAAAAAACTGGTGGTGGCCGATATCGCCCCGAAAGATTACCTGCTGGAAGAGGAAAACCAGTATCACCTCCATCGTCAGATTTTGCTGGCGATGCTTGAAATGGATTTCCGGAAGATAAAAACCCGGCAGGAGGTGGAGGAGCGGTTGAATGAAAAAATTGATGACCCCCGCATCTGTAAATTTCTGATGAAAAATGTGGAAACCGACCGGAAAAATCACCGGCTGAAATGGCGCCCCAACGTGCCTGTTCTGTACGATTTTCTTGAAGAGATTGTGAGCGGCGTCAACCTGCACTGGCTCGACGACCGGATTCCGATTACGGCCTATCCGGTGGTTTTTATCCGCGGGCTTCAATCGGATTATATTCGCGATCAGGATATCCCGGGCATTTTGAAAATATATCCCGAAGCCCGGATTGTTGATATTCCCGATGCCGGCCACTGGCTTCACGCCGAGCAGCCGCAGCTTTTTCTTGACGCGGTTCTGCAATGTTGTTGAAAGATGTCGGGTTTTATACCATATAATATGGTCCGGAGAAAAAGTTCAGCAGGCGTTTGGGCAGCAGGTTGGACCAAGTCTTTATCTGATTTTTTGAGTAATGACAGAATATACGCTTGACGCAGCAGGTTATCCCTACCGGATCCGGGAAGAAGGATCCGGTTTTCCGGTGATCTGGCTGCATGGGATGTTTCACTCGCTGGAGGTGGAGGAGCAGTTTGCCGTGGTGGATTTTTCCAGGCTGGCAGCCCGTTTTCGCCTCATCCGCATCGAGCTTCCGGCCCACGGCAAGTCGCCGGTGGCTGCCGGTGCTGCGCGGCTGACCTGGCCCAGCCTGGCCGGCGACCTGATTAACCTGGCCGGACAACTGCAGCTGGAGCGGTTTTTTATCGGCGGATTTTCGCAGGGAGCTGCCATTGCCACCCATGTGGCCCTGCAAATGCCCGGCCGCGTAGCAGGCCTGATGCTGGCCATGCTGCCCAAAATCTGGGACTCGCGTCCCGAAGTCCGGAAAACCTATTCAAAAGTGCTGGGCCGGCTGCACGACGGAAATTACCGGCAGGTGTTGTCGCGCCTGTTTGCGCTCAATAAATACCCGCCGGATTTTTGTGTGGAAGAGCCGACCGGCATGCAGCAGGCGATCATCCAAAAGATGCTGGACCGGCCCTGCGAAGCGTTCTGCCAGATTTTGAAAGGGGCTGTTGAAAGCGATTTTCCCGACCGTGCCGAAGTTGCCTGCCTGCCGCTACCGGCTTTTATGCTTGCCTGGGAAAATGACGCCAACCATCCCATCGAAAGTTCGCTGGAAGTGAGAGCGGCACTCTCGCGTGCGGAATTAACCGTTTTGACAGAAAAAGAAGCGTTTTTGAATGCATCAGAGCGACTGGAGGCTTTTATTTTTAATAATCTGTAAACAAACAGACTATTTTTCTTCCACTTTGTATGATCGGGTGTTTGCTTCTGGAAAAATTTCTAACTTGCAGTCTGAATACAAAAAATAACAGCAAACTGATATGGATATGAACAGAGTCGCAGACCGAATTGACCGCCTTTCCGAATCGGCAACCCTGGCCGTGGCGCAAAAAAGCAGGGAACTGAAAGCGCAGGGAATTGATGTGATCAGCCTGGGAGTCGGAGAGCCCGATTTCAATACGCCTGATTTTATCAAAGAAGCTGCCAAGAAGGCCATTGACGACAACTATTCGCACTATTCGCCGGTGCCGGGTTATCCCGAGTTACTCACGGCCATTGTCAACAAACTGAAGCGCGACAACAACCTGGATTACCAGCCGGCCCAGATTGTGGTCTCAAACGGCGCCAAACACTCCCTGGCCAACGTGCTGCAGGTGGTGGTCGACAAAGGCGACGAGGTGATCGTTCCGGCGCCTTACTGGGTAACTTACGTTGACCTGGTCAAATATTCCGAAGGCGAAAACGTGATCATTGAAACTTCGGTGGAAAATGATTTTAAAATTACGCCCCAGCAACTGGAAGCGGCTATTACGCCCAAAACCAGGGCCTTTTTGTTCAGCAGTCCCAGCAATCCGACCGGCAGTGTTTACACCCGCGAAGAGTTGCAGGCTTTTGCGGCCATTTTTGCCAAACATCCCAATATCATCGTCATCTCCGACGAAATTTACGAACACATCATCTACGGGAAGAAGTTTGAGTCGATCGCCCAGTTCCCCGAAATCAAAGACCGCGTGGTTATTGTCAACGGCGTGTCGAAGGCGTATGCCATGACCGGTTACCGGATTGGATTTATTGCCGCGCCGCTGTGGATTGCCAAAGCCTGCAACAAATTGCAGGGACAGTTTACTTCGGGGCCCAATTCGGTGGCGCAGATTGCGTCGGTGGCTGCCTTTAATCACGATGGCAGCGAAGTGAAAAAAATGGTGGCGCGTTTCGAACAGCGCCGCGACCTGGTGATGTCGTTGCTGGCCGAAATTCCGGGCTTGAAAACCAGCAAACCCGACGGCGCCTTTTATGTCTTCCCCGACGCTTCTTCCTATTTCGGAAAGAGTAATGGGGAAATGACCATCCACAATGCCGACGATCTCTGTTTCTACATCCTGAGCAAAGCTTATGTGGGCGTGGTGTCGGGCGATGCCTTTGGCGCCCCCAACTGTTTCCGGATTAGTTATGCCGCGTCGGAAGAGGAGTTGGTCCTGGCATTGTCGCGGATCAAAGAGGCGCTGGCCAAATTGAAGTAACCAAACCTTTTCAGATAATTCAACAGGAACCTGGCGGCAAAAGCAGTCAGGTTTCGTTTTTTTGGTAGATGAGCTGCACCATCGATCCGGAGAGAAGCTCTGTTTTTTGCAGGGAGAAACGCGAATAACCGGAGAAATCGCCAAATAGCCGGATGCCGCTGCCCAAAACTGCCGGCACGTAGGTCAGGATCATCTGGTCGATCAAACCGGCTTCGAGTAACAGCCCATTGATTTGTCCGCCCCCAACCAGCCAGATATCCCGGCCCGGTTGCTGTTTCAGTTGTCCGACAAAGGCAGGGAGGTCGCCCGAAATAAAACGAACGGGGTTTCCGTCTGCCGGATGATCTTCTCTGCTGAAGACAAAATTTTCTTTTCCGGTGTAAGGAAACGGCTCGCCCATCGCAAGGATGATCCGGTAAGTTTTATAGCCCATCAGGGTGGTGTCGATGGTCTCCAGAAAATCGAGGTATCCGTATTCGTTGGGGTCGGGATTGGGATTTTCGGGATCGGTCAGCCAGTTCAGGTCGTCATCTGGTCCGGCAATAAAACCATCGAGGCTTACGGCCGTGTAGAGGATTACTTTTCGCATAAAACGGTTGTTTGAGCTTTTTCCTGTTAACAACTGAAGAAATCCTTTGTTAAGGCCGGGGAGAAAAAAGTTCAGGGCACTATCCTTTGATGCTGATCTCCTCCAGCCGTTTGGGATCGGTGATGACGATATCTTTTCCGTCCAGCAGAATGATCTCCTCTTTTTCGAACTCTTTCAGAAATTTCACCGCACTTTCGGTTGAAATGGAAGCGAAGTCGGCAATGTCCTGTCGGGTAAGGTGACGGAAGACCTCTTCGGCGAGAAATCCCGGCTGCGAGAGGTAGAGCAGGGCCGAGGCCAGTTTTCCGCGCATCTGTTTGTAGGATAGGTTTTTGATTATTTCGAGCAGAAAGGTTTCGTGCCTGAAATTTTTTGAGGTGATGCGAAGCGCAAAATCAACATTTTCTTTCAGCAACCCCAGCAACGCCTCCTTGTCGATCATGCACACGGCGGAGTCTTTCAAGGCGACGGCCGAGTAGGCGTAAATATTTTCGTCGAAGAGCACCGGAAAGGCCAGGAAATCGCCGCGCCGCGCCAGCCTGATGTTGATCTGCCGGTTGGCACCGGTTTGCAGGTACAGCTTTACCAGCCCGTCCACCACATACATTACATACGGCGCAAAAGCCCCCTGCTTGAAGAGGTTTTCGCCTTTCAGGTAAAGGAGTTGCGTCTTTTTTTGCTCAATCAGTTTTAGCTCTTCGGGCTCCAGTTCCCGGAAACATTCCGGCGAAGGGCCGGCCGGGGACTTGCGGTCCTGGTTTTCATTTTCCAACATGGTTGTTTTGCTGAAATTTTCCCAAAAGTAAAGAATAGCCGGCAAATTGTTGCAATAAATATGGTGCGCAGCTGCCGAATTAACCGGCTGCTTTTATTGACGTTACCCCATCAGCAGAAATTTTCAACAGGCCGGTTTTACCAGACGGCAGGAAAAAAGCTGTCAAATTTCAATTTTGGCGTTGTGATCCTCCAACCCCGGAAAGTTGCCGCGGCCAGCCAGTCGGTTTAATTTTGCCGCAGATTATTCTTGCCAATGAAAAGAGTTGCCATTCCGGTTTCCGACGGAAAACTGAGCGAATATTTCGGAGCGTGCACCCACGTCGAAGTTTTTGACCTGGAAAGGCAGGCGGTCAGGAGACACCAAACCTTAACGCCGCCCTGCCGGGAAAGCGGCCTGCTGCTGGCGTGGATCGTCCGCCAGGGAATTACCGATGTTATCGCCAACCATGTCGACCCGGAGATTGCCGCGCTGTTTTCAATGGAGAAAATCAGTCTGTTCGTTGGTGTCGCACCCCGCTCACCCGATCTGCTGGTGGCAGATTACCTGAACGGGACACTCACGTCGGACCGGGAGATGATTCGAAAAATAATCTCCTGAACCAGATTGAATCGCAACATTAAAATCAGAATATTATGAAAATGTTACAGACAAGTCTGCACGAGATTGAATCGGCAGCAGAGCTTCAGAAAGTGTTATCAGAAAATGAGAATGTGATGGTTTGCTGTGGCCGGATGGGCCCCATGTGTATCCCGGTTTATGAGGTGATGGAAGAGATCGGGGACGATTATGACCATGTGAAATTTGCCGTGATGGCGTTCGACAGCCCCGAAGCCGGTGTCATCCGCAACGCCCCTGAATGCCGGGGTTTTATGGGACTGCCATTTACGATGTACTACAAAAACGG
>JARKOX010000007.1 GCA_029975525.1 Prolixibacteraceae bacterium
GTCCGCGTTTTACAAAGTCTTCGAGGTGAAATTTTCCGTCGGTGTAGTCGTAATAAAAATTGTCCCAGTTCTGAATCAGATGCGATACATAGGTGTGGCGCACCCACTGAAGGTCTTCGCGTTCAAACAGGGAGTTGTCGAATGTTCCGGGCTCCACATCATAAAGCATCCGTTTCTGGAACAGCAGCCGGAGTCCTTCCTGCCACTCCCCCTCGTAGAAATCGGCCCACAGCGTGTAGGTGACCGATCCGCCGGGGAGAAGTTCGGTTTCAAAACGGCGGCGTTTTCCATCCTGGATGGATTCCGGGGAGCGGCGGGCCAGGGCGCACACCTTCCGGTTATTCCCCAGGTTGGTGGCCGAGAAGCCCAGTTCCCAGGCATTGTCCGGCACAATAATGTTGACCGGGTCAAATCCGGGACGGAAAAGATGCGCCCGCGACAGACCATGATTTCCTTTTCCGGTGATATAGACCTGATCGGGCGATTGCCCGAACGGAACCACATTGTGGAGTAAAATGGTGTCGGCGGAGATGTTGGTAAACCTGATCTCCAGTTTTGCCCCGTAGTTGTACTCCTGCTGTTTCCACGAAATAGCGATCAGGTTTCCGACCTGGTTTTTCCCATCTTTTCGTTCGGCCTGCAAAGAGGAGTATTCCTGGTTCCCGATTTTAAAGGAGACCAGCGGCAGCCGGAGGTCGGGATGATTGGTGCGGTTGAAGGAGGTGACCTCAATTCCGGCCTGATCGGAGATTTCGATATTTTTCAGCGGTTGAACAGGGTTGTTTTGAGCCTGTGTAAACCCTGCAAAAGATAACAGGAAAGAGAAGAGTGTTGCCTGTTTGATAATTTTCCAGTTCATTTTAAATATTTTCTTAGTCAAGTGGTTGATCGGTTAATGGAGGTCTTTCACACATCTGAATCCAATTGTTGCGGCCCTTTCATAGCCGGGAGAAACCCGGTACTGCTGTTGCCGGTTAATCAGCGGCAGGGGGCCGCCCTTAACATACCACCAGGAGGAGAGCGTGGTAAAATAGCACCCTCCTTTCAGGATGAAATAGTCGATGACCCCGGTTTGGTAAAGATCGTTGGTGATTTGCCACACCGAGCCTGTCAGGTCGGCAATTCCCAGCGGGTTTTCCCCCAGCGGATATTTTCCGACCGGGTCGGGAATGCCGTTGCCGGGATTACAGCGGATTCCGGTGGTGTCCGCCTCATTTCCCCACGGAAACAATCGCCCGTCGGCAGTTTGGGCGGCATATTGCCACTCCCGTTCGGTGGGCAGCCGTTTCCCGGCCCAGGCGGCATAAGCTTTGGCATCTTCGTAGCTGATGTACACCACCGGGAAGTTCTCTTGGCCCACCGGAATTTTCCCCTCAGCCCAGTGTTTGAGATAATTTTGGGAGTCAGCCGGACGATACCCGGATTGTTCGGTAAACTGGCGGTACTGCAGATTGGTTACCGGATATTTGTCAATCAGGAATTCGGTCATCGTAAAAACCTTGCCGGTATCTTCCATCGGGTGTTTTAAATCCCAGTTTCCGATATGGGCGGCTTTGAAC
>JARKOX010000046.1 GCA_029975525.1 Prolixibacteraceae bacterium
GCAGCTTCCGGTTGTGGTAAACCTCCCTGAAATCAATTCCGCTGACCAGCGCCGCGCGGCAGCGGATGTCGGCCAGCACCGGCCGGATGGCGCCCGGAAGCGGCACAATGCGGATGTTTTTGACGCCAACCGACTGGCGGACGGTGGAGGCGAAGAGCGAGTCGGCCCTGAAGTCGTGGACCTGGTCGTTCAGGTGCAGGTGGTAACCGGCCACCGCCATTTAAAAGCCGTCGGCGTGCAGCACTTTTTCCGGGTCACGGTTCGAGAGCGAGTCGAGCCGGAAGTTGTGCAGCCGCACCCGGATGTCGTTGAAACGCTGCTGGTAGTGGCTGGTGTCGGGGCGTTGAAAAATGTCGAGCGAAGCGTGTTCCAGCTGAAACGTATCGATGCGGATCTGGGAGAAGCTGTTTTTTACCAGATCGTAGAGGTTGAAGTTTTGCAGGTCTTCCCAATCCGGTTTTTCCGGGCTTTGCCGCGGGGTAAACCGGATTTTGGGGTGGTCGAACCGGAGGAAGGAGATTACCAGCGTGTCGGTTTTGCGAAAGGCGCTCCGGTTGGGACTTTGCAGGTAAAGTTCGGGCACTTCGACTTCGTACCAGCTTTTTTGCGGCGGTTTGAACTGGGGGAAGAGCCGGAAATGAAATGCTTTCACCTCCCCTTTTTTCAGGGAGAAGAGAAGCGAGTCGATCTGGGAGAGATGGACACTGTCGCTCATCAGGGTTTCGAAACCGGCCATCTGCAACAGCACGTCGTCGGTGCTGAAGAGGGGTTCTCCTTTTTGCCAGTCGGCCAGTCGGGTGTGGAAATTTTTGACTGCCAGCGAGATGCTCCGGGCTTTGCTCAGGTGGCTGGTGTCGCCCAGCAGCGTGTAAAACTGGTAACTGGCGTCGGCAAAGTGGATTTCGCCAATGCTGATTTCGGACAGCTTCTGCCGGAAGGCCGGGCTCATCTGGCGAAGGATAAACTGCACCGGCGCCACCGAATCTTGCTGAAACGGGTTGTATCCGGCAAAACTGATCTCGGGTCTGGTAATTTTTAGGTTGTCGATCATCAGCTTTTTGTGGAAAAGCCAACTGAAAAGCGAAAATCCTTTCACCTGGATCTCGGGCGAAACGAAGCTGACCAGCATGTCGCCCGCATGGTGGCCGGAATCGGCGGGAAGCGCCCGGGGAGCAAACCTGACCGCGCTGAAGGTAACAGAATTTGCAAGTGGGTGCAGCTGCACTTTGCCAACCTCGAGCCGGTATTTTTGCCGGGATTCGCGGGCGGCAAATTCAGTGAGGCGGTGCGACAGCCAGCCCGGCAGCGACAGGGCAGTCCAAAGCACCACGCCGGTTGCGACAACCGCTAAACTGGCTGCCAGAAGACGAAACGTCAGCTTTTTTCTGTTTTTCATGTCGCGGAGTAATTGGTCCACCTCACTTCAAAAGATAACAAAAATTGGAGAATGGTTGCTTTTCTGTGAAAATTTTAAAGCAGACCGGCCGGTAATACCGGGTCAACGCGGATTTGCGCCTTATTTCGGCGCCGCCGGGAGCTGGATGGTGGTAAAACTGACCGGGGGCAGGGTGACGGTGTGCGGGAGACCATCGATCTGCAGGGTGAGTTTTTGCGGTTGCGGCTCCTGGTTTGAAGCAACCACCACAAGCTCCCCGTCGGGATTTCGGAAAACCAGCAGGTTGTCGCCCGCCGTTTTGAGTTTGACCGCTCCGGGTTTGACGAAGTGGCTGAAGTGTTTCATCAGGTAGAATTCGGGATTGAAGGTCACCTTCCGGGTGGTGCGGTCCACTGAAATCATCGAGTTTTGTTTCCAGCTCCAGGTCGATTTTCCGGTTTCGTCGAGGATGATGTTCCAGTACAGATACGCGTTGGCGCCGGCGTTGAAGTAGAGTTTCATCAGCTCCCAGGTGTGAATGGCGGCTGCCCAGTCGTTCGATCCGTCGCCGCATTCGGTTTCGGTCTGCATCAGTTTTTTCTGCGGATATTTGACCGCTACCAGCGGGATGGCCCCTTTCCCGGCCCACTGGAAACCAACTCCGGTGATGGCGGCGTTGGCTGCCGGGTCGGCCAGGATGGTGTCAATCCGTTCAAGCTGCGGGCGTTCGATGGTTCCCAGCCAGATTTCGGTAGTGAGCCTGTCGGTTTTAAACTGTGGGGCCAGGTAGTCGCGGATAAAATCGCGCAGCTGCCACGGCTCCCAGATACAGCTGGGGAAATTCTGGCACGAGTTGGGCTCGTTTTGAACCTGCACGGCATAAATATCGATGCCCTCAACCTTGTAATAGTTGATGAATTTTGAAAAGTAGTGGGCGTAAGCTTTCAGGTATTCCGGCTCCCAGATCAGGTCGCCCTGCATCTCCTGTCCGTCGGGGCCCTGATAGTCGTTCACCGGGTCTTTCCGACAGGCGTAGTGGTTGTTCTTTTTCATCCACGAGGGCGGGCACCACGGCGAAGCCCATATTTTGAGAGCGGGGTTGAATTTTTTGGCGGCCAGGATGTAGGGGATCAGCGCTGTGCGGTCGCGTGCGATGCTGAAGTGCTGCATGATAAAGTCGCCGGGCGTTTCGTTGAGGCTGTACCAGTTGCGGGCGTAATCGTTGGCGCCGATCGGCATGCGGCAGAGGGAAAAGCTCATGCCTTTGCCGGGAGTGAACAGCTCCCCGAGGATACTGTCGCGCCGGGGTTCTTCGAGCAGTTGCAGCACATCCCAGCCCAGTTCGTTGAAACAGCCGCCAAACCCGTCAATGGTTTGCGCGTCGGCATTCCGGTCGATCACAACTGTTTCGCCCGAAACTTTCCGGGGCAGTTCGGTCGTTTCCTGTTTCCAGAAATTGCCGGGAGACGAAGTGGTGACCGAAACGGTGGTGGTTTCGCGACAGGAGTAAATCAGTAAAATAATCAGCAATACGGAGGTAAAACGCAACATGGCTTCTGTTTTTTCAGGTTATAAATTTTGATGAAAGCCCGGTCCGACCTGGTTTTCCGGTGCTGTCAAAGCTAATGAAAAATTGTTTTCGCTTTTGAGGGGCCGGTTAATCGTTGCAATGTTGTTTTTGGGGGCGGGCGGTGTTAGTTTGTTAATTCAGGGGGGATCAAAAGCTTCATTTTGCTGCTGAATTCCCCTTTTGTCTTTTTCTTTCAAAACTTTCTTCACGGAAGTTTTATATTTGTGGCTCCATAAAAACCGGACAAAATGCAAACAAAGAACCTTGGCGATAAAATCAGGAGTTTCCGCGAAATGCGGCAGGTTTCGTTGGAAGAGCTGGCCGAGAAGGCCGGTCTCGACCCGGAACAGATTCGGAAAATCGAAGAAGAACGGGTGATCCCTTCCCTGGGGCCGCTCATTAAAATTGCCCGTGCGCTGGGCGTCCGTATCGGGACCTTCCTCGACGATGCCGACCAGGTAGGACCGGTAGTGGTCAAAGCCGGTCAGCAACAGTCAACCGTGAGTTTCTCCTCCAAAGATTCGCAGACGCGCGAACACCTCAACTTTTTTGCACTGGCACAAGACAAAGCCGGGCGCCACATGGAGCCTTTCATTGTCGATATTGAGCCGGGACAGGCTTCCGACTACAAATTGTCGTCGCACGAAGGCGAGGAGTTTATTTATGTGTTGGAAGGCACTGTTGAAATCAATTACGGAAAAGAGGTTTACCAGCTCGAAAAGGGCGACAGTATCTATCTC
>JARKOX010000047.1 GCA_029975525.1 Prolixibacteraceae bacterium
GATTCCCTCGCCCAAAGTGCCTACTTACGATTACCAGCCCGAAATGTCGGCGCCAAAGGTTAAAGACGCTATTGTTGCTGAGTTGAATAAACAGTCGGCCGACTTTGTGTGTCTGAATTTTGCCAATGGCGACATGGTGGGCCACACCGGAGTTTATGAAGCCATTTACAAAGCGGTTACGGCAGTCGACCAGTGTGTGAAAGAGGTGGTTGAGGCTGCCCGGGCCAATGGTTACCAGGTGTTGATCATTGCCGACCATGGCAATGCCGACAATGCTGTCAACGAAGATGGATCGGCCAATACGGCCCATTCGCTCAATCCGGTACCTTGTATTTATGTCGGCGATGACACCCAGGTAAAATTGAAAAACGGGATTCTGGCCGATGTCGCCCCGACGTTGCTGGCTCTTATGGGACTGGAAATTCCCAAAGAAATGACTGGAAAAACATTGATTGAAAAATAGCAGAACAACTGTTCCCCGCAGCCGCTTTGTATTTGTAAAAGGGGCTGCGGGGCTTTTTTATTTAAAGAAATGATTGAAATCGGACGGACTATTGTTAGCCTCGATGTACTGGAAGAGCACTTCCTGTGTGATTTGTTAAAATGTAAAGGCGCCTGTTGTGAGGAAGGCGACTCGGGAGCCCCTCTCACCGCAGCCGAAGCAGAGATCATCGAAAAAAGTTACCCCCATTTTGAGAACTACCTGCCCGATGAGCACCGGCACGAGGTGGCATCCCAGGGATACGCTGTGGTCGATATGGATGACGACCTGGTAACTCCGCTCGTAAGTACCCGTCAGTGTGCCTATTCTTATTACGAGGAGAACGGTATCGTGAAATGTGCGATTGAAAAAGCTTTTCTGGAAGGAAAGATCGATTTCAGGAAGCCGGTTTCCTGTCATCTTTTTCCGATCCGGATAACGGTATATAAACGTTTCGATGCGGTCAACTATCAGCAGCTGGATATTTGCAAGTCGGGACGGGAGTGTGGCAAGGTGCAGAAACTGCCGCTCTACCAATTTCTGAAAGAACCGCTCGTGCGGCATTACGGCAGCGAATGGTACCAGCAGCTTGAAGCGGCTGCCGAACATCTCCGGAAAGAGAGATAAGTTTTTGTCAGATTTAGTCCCCAACCACACCGTTTAGCCCCCATTTTGGTCCCTTTTCCTGCGATAAATTCCCTGCTTCAATATGGGCTTGATTCTTGTTTTGGGAAAAAGGTTTTCTTTTGGGAACAAAACAGAACGTCTTTAAAAATCAACATTTGATTATCAGTAAGTTAGTTTATTGGCATCAGCATTGTTTTAATTGTGGCACAAGACGCTTAAAGAGAATTTACAAACAATTAAAACATTTATACGATGAAATCTTTACTTACCACTTTTACTGCTATTATTTTGTTTATTGGTGTAGTTGCCGCACAAGACACAAACACACACGGACACAACGTGACCATTTCGGTTCCCCAGGTGGCTATTATGGATATTGAAGGCCCGGGAGGGGAAACTTCCATTACCTTGGCTGCTACAGCGCCCACCGAAGCTGGTAATGGGCTTGATTTTTCTGCAACCAACTCTTCGCTTTGGCTGAATTTTACTTCGGTTGTTTCTGGCGGTAAATCCAGAAAGATTCAGGCAAACGTAAGTGGCACTTTGCCTGGCGGAGTTTCCCTGCTGGTACAGGCCGGCGCGATCTCTTCAACCGGTAAGGGAAATCGGGGAAAAGCAGTAGCCAATGCCATTACGCTCGGCACAACTGATCAGGATATTGTCACCGACATTAAGAGTGGTTACACCGGAAATGGTGTTAACAACGGATATCCGCTCACCTATTCGCTGGCGATGGATGAAAATGCTTACGAAAACCTGCTGCATGGAAGCCAGACGGTAACTGTTACGTACACCATCACTGCCGAAAATTGACAATTCAAAAACAGGATTGCCTGGAAGGGGCTGCTTCAACACCAGAAGCAGCCCCTTCTGGTTTAGATACCCTGCCCGGTGAGCAGCGTAATTTTATCTAAAAACTACGAAATAACGTAGTTTAAACGACAGGTCGGAGGTCGCGAAATGGTGTTTTGCTTGCAAATGTCTGGTTTGTAATATTTTGTTGTTGGGAATATTTATTGTATATTTAAAACTCGACGCAAAACCTATATATTATTTTAAATTACAGACCCGCAAGGTTCGCCTTTAATTATTTTTATATGAAAAGGGGAATTTTAGTCATATTGTTATCGATTCTTTTCGCCACGACCGCCAGGACGCAGTCCAGCCAAAGCCATCAGGTCAGGATTGTAATTCCCAAAGTAGCGCTTATCGATGTGGAGTCGGCCGGTTCGGCCACCGTTGTCTTGTCGTTGGGTAAACCGAATGAGGCGGGGCACGGTTTGCAGGCAGCTGCACAAAACGCTTCCGGCTATTGGATAAACTACTCTTCTGTACTTGCCAGTGGCCAGCCCGAGCGGAAAGTAATGGCCAGTCTGTCGGGAACTGCTCCTGAAGGGATAAAGGTTTTGTTGGAAGCTTCTTCCTACAGCGGAGAAGGGAAAGGTAAAAACGGAATCTCTTCCGGGAAAAAGATCCTCTCCGGCGAACCTACCGAAATCATCAGCAATATTGGAAGCTGCTACACCGGCAATGGCGTAAACAACGGACATCTTCTCACCTTTTCCCTCGAAGTGGACGAGGAAAAATATGAGGCGGTCCGGCACGGCGATTTTGAAAACCTGCGGGTAACCTACACCCTCACCGAATAACCATTTTTCAGCACGATTTCCCTCCCCCCGACATAAATTCCTTCCTAAACTTAACGTAAAGGTTGTTGCCCGCTTATTTTCTTTAAAAGTCAGGGATTACGCCGCCGATTCGTATTTTTTCCATAATTTTACAGCTCGCCTGCGCAAGGCGCAATAAGCCAGTTGATTGTAAAAGACCAAAACAGGAAGACATGCAACTAACCTTCAGGATTTCTCTTTTTTCTTTTTTGCTGATTTTTTTGGGAAGCTTTTCTTTGGAAGCCAATATTTTGATTTTAAATGGGCTAACCCACGAAGCACAACTCTTGCCTGGCGAAAAGTACCAGGGAAGTATTCAGGTGCAAAATGCTTCCAACCAGGAGAAATCGGTAAAAATTTATCAAACCGATTACTGGTTTGCCTCCACCGGTGAGAGCCGGCACGATCAGCCGGGGACCCTGAAAAGGTCGAATGCATCGTGGATTTCTGTCAGTCAGTTGTTTGTAACACTGAAACCCAACGAAATCAAGAGTGTTGATTTTGAAGTTTTGGTTCCGCAAAATGATTCGCTGACCGGTACCTACTGGAGTGTGATCATGCTCGAAGGAATGGAGCCGCCCGATACCACCAATGCCAAAACAGGCGTTACCATTAATACGGTGCTGCGGTATGCCGTTCAGGTGATCACGAACATCGGGGAGACCGGAACGTATGATTTGGAATTTCTTAAACTGGGATTGAACCGAGGCGAAGAGGGCGCCCGGCTTGAGGTCGACCTTGGAAACCGAGGCGAACGGGTCCTGCGTCCCGAGATGGGGCTCGAACTTTTTGATGCCAACGGGAATTCACAGGGCGTGATCAAGGCGGAACGAAAACGTATTTATCCCGGAACTTCTGCCCGGATTGTGCTCAACCTGGCAGCCATCAAACCCGGAAACTACTCGGGAGTATTAATTGCCGATTGCGACGAGGATCATATTTTTGGTTCGAACGTGAATCTGGAACTGTAGTAATGCGCAAGCTTTACCTGACCCTTTTCCTGACCTGGACGCTCCGACTTTTGGCAGTTGCTGCCGGCGCCGGCGATTCGTTGCAGGTAGAGCTGGCCACTGGCAACCTGAACCTGGATCCCGGCCGCGTACATAACCTCATTTTTAAAATCACCAACAATTCAACACAGACCGAGACGATCAGGACAACCGCTGTTTTTCCCGATGGCTGGAAGCTGGCCGTGCCGATAACTCAGGTTACCCTGTCGCCGGGAGAGCGGAAAATAGAGCTGGTCAGTTTCAATATTCCTTATCGGTTTCAGGCCGGAAAATCGACCGTTCGGGTACAGTTTTTCCGCGGGCAAGCAGAGGCCGCTCCGTTTGCGGAGCAAATCGTCGAGATTACGGTCAGCGAGATCGAAAATTTTACTTTCGAATTGTTACAGGCGCCGGCATTTGTCAGGGGAGGAGAGGTTGTAACGGCAACTTACCTGCTGAAAAATACCGGGAACAGCACCCGTAAGTTTTACCTGGAATCGACCGACTGCGATGTGACTTCGGATTCGTGGGTGGTCTTAAAATCCGGAGAATCGACCACCGTTCAGGCCGAGGCCAAAACCGACAAGATGATCGCTGCCGCCCGGACGCTGGGGATTACGGTGCAGGCCGCGTTGTCGGAAAAGGTTCAGAAGAGGGTTTTTCACAATGTGAAGGTTTTTCCCCTCCGCGAAGCAGATGCCGACCTCTTCTTCAGGTATCCCGTTACCTTGAGTTCGAGATACCTGGCCCGCGGCCGGGACGGGAAATATTCCGCAGGGTATCAGCTGGAAGCAGCGGGCAGCGGCGCGATCGACCAAAAGGGGAACCACCGGCTGGCGTTTATGGCCCGCGGCCCCAATAATTACGACCTCTCTTTTCTGGGACTTTATGACCAGTATTACCTCGCCTATTCAAATAAAAACCTGGAAACTTTCATCGGACATAAATCTTTCGAATTTACGCCCCTGATTGAATCGACCCGTTTTGGAACCGGCGTTGAAAATACGTTGATCCTGAACAACGGGAGCCGGTTCGGTTTTTTGTATGTTGAACCGCGCTTTTTCCGGGATATCAAAAACGAGATAGCCGCCTATGCCGACGTGCCTGTTTTTCGGAAAAACAGGATTGGCGCCTATTTCCTGACCAAAAAAATAAATCCCTCTCAGGAAGATGCCTACCTGGCCAGCCTGAGTTCGACGCTGAAGCCTTTCGGGAAAACTTCGCTTGAGCTGGAATTGTCGCGGGGCGTGTTTCAGGAGAAGAGCGACAACGCTTTCCGGGCTTACCTGAACAGCCAGTTTTGGATTTTCAGTATTTCAGGAAACTACTTTTACACCGGCAAATTCTACCCGGGCTACTATTCCAACTCCACGTTTTACAGCGGTTACCTGAATGCCAGCCTTACGAAACGGATTAGTCTGGGGGTCAGCGCCCGGCAGGACTTTGCCAACGCCGCACTCGACACCCTGCTGAGTTCGGCGCCCTATTCCCGAATGGTGCAAGGCTCGCTGAACTACCGGGCCAGCCGCAACCTCGATGTGCGTTCGTACTACATCCGCTATGAACGAAAAGACCGGATGCCCCAAAAATTGTTTGATTACCATACCGAATCGTTTAATCTTTTTCTGAACCACAACTTTCACAAACTGGGCTACCAGGTGGGCGGCGAACTGGGAAAAACCCGCAATAACCTGGTTGCAGCGGGCGTTTCCGATTTGCAGAACAGCTTCCGCACCAACCTCAATATCTATTACCGGCCATCCTATTTGTTCAATATCCAGGCTTTTACCTCCTATACCAACATGAACAGTTTTATCGCATCCAACCAAAAAAACTGGCTCTGGGGAGTGTCCGCTTTTGGACAGGTGGCTAAAAACCTGCGCACCAATTTCCAGGTGCAAAACAGCTATGCCATTGAAGATTATTACCAAAACCGGAACCTCTTCCAGCTGAACCTGGATTACAGTTTTCTGAAAAGACACAAGATTTCGCTGAATAGCTTTTACACCCTCTTTCAAAACCAGACTGAAAAACCTGATTATTCGTTTTCGGTGACCTATTCCGTGGAAATTGGCATTCCGCTGAAAAAAACCGGAGAAGCCGGGTCGGTTGCCGGACAACTCAGCGGGACCGACGGCCTGCCGCTGGATGGTATAATGGTTTTTTTGAACGGCAGATCGGCTGTGACCGACGCAAACGGCCTCTTCCGTTTCCGGAATGTGCTCCCCGGAAGATATCACCTGATGGTCGACCGCAGCCAATTCAGCATCGGCGAGATCATCAATATTCCTGCTCCCGTGACGCTGGATGTCACCGGCAACCAGGAGACGCGCATCAACCTGGCGCTGGTGCAGGCAGCCCGCTTGCAGGGAAAAATCGTTGTCCGGGAATCTGCCGGGCCGCTTTCGATGATGAACCAGGAGCCGCCCCGGCTGGGAAATATTGTCATGGACCTGAAAGATGAACTGGAAACGATCCGGATCATTACCAACCCCGACGGGACGTTTCTTTTCCCGACGCTTCGGCCCGGCGGATGGGTTCTGCACGTGTTTAAAAATAATATCGACAGTCAGTACCATCTGGCGAAGGAGTTTTTTGAGCTGAAGTTGCTTCCCGGCGAAACGGAAGAGGTGGTGGTGGAACTGCTTCCCAAAACCCGGAAAATTATTTTCAATACGAATACGATCAATGTTTCGTCAACTTCGTCGCGGGAAACGCCCCCCACAGAAACAGCCCAACCTGCCGAAAGTCGCGGAAATCAGATTTCACGGGCGGATAAGGAGATTTGGTTTTCGGTTCAGGTGGCGGCAGCTTTCAGTCCGATTGCTCCCGGCTCGCACGAACTGAAGGGGGAAACCGGGGTTTTTGAGAAAAAAATCGATGGAAGGTACAAATATTTCAGCGGAAGGTTTACCGGGATCAAACAGGCACGGCTGGAGCGAAACCGGATCAGGGAAAAAATACCGGGCGCTTTTGTGGTCGCTTTTGAGGGGGAGCATCCGGTTCCGCTGAGTGAAGCCCTCAAGAGAAGCAAACCGTAAAAAAGATTTGTTTCTCGGACGTTGTGATTATTTGTAAATTACGAATGGAAAAATTTACCATGATGAGAACCTTGACAAAGTGGCTGCTTCGACACTGCAAATGGGTGTGGGCCGTTTGGCCGCTCCTGATGGGCCCGGCTGAGATTTCGGGACAGTCCTTCTCCAGCCGGCAACTTCTCAATTTTACGGTACAAATCCCCGAAATTGCCCTGATCGACATCGAGCCGGGGGGAGCTGCCAATATCAACCTGACGCTCTCTTCCCCAACAGAGGCAGGCAGAGAGATGAACACTGCGATAGCGTCGGACAATTCGTTGTGGCTGAATTACTCTTCGTCGCTGGCGGCCGGCAGGACCACCACACGCAAAGTTAACGTGCAGATTTCGGGCGGAGAAGTTCCGGCCGGCGCCTCCATCAGGTTGAGTGCCTCCCGTTATTTGGGAAGCGGAAAAGGGACGTTCGGGCAGCCTTCCGGGACCATCACCCTGAGCAATTCGCCTCAAACCCTGATCTCCGGAATCGGCGGATGTTTCACCGGCGACGGGATCAACAACGGGCACCAGCTGAATTTCAGCCTTGTTGTTTCGGATTACTCCCTGCTCGATTTGGCGCAGAGTTCCACGCTGCGGCTCACTTACACCATCACCGACAACTGATTTGATATGAAAAAGATTTTACTTCTGCCGATATTGTTCCTGACGGTTGCTGTTTACAGCAGTTTGGCCCAAACGCCGGGTGCCCAGCTGTATGTTGAGGGGTCCCCGCAGTTTAACTTTTCGCAACTGACCATCACCGAAGCCGGTAACGATTTTTCGGCGACCGTCGAAGAGAGTCAGTCCAATGTGTTGTTCAGCGTCAGTCACATCGACCGGAATGCTAAAAATTTTAACTGGGAGATCCAGATGAGCGTGAACGATTTGCCGGGAGCAAACTCGCCGTTTGTCGAAATCAGGAGAACCGGCGACGGGGAGCGAAGCACCCAGGGATCCGGGCATGTCCAGGGTGGGAAAACTTATCAGCGGGTTGATGCCACTCCCCGGACGTTTTTTACGGGTCGTGGCGGCAGAGCCAATATTCCGGTCATGTTCCGGCTGGGTAACCTCTCTGCGGCGCAACCTGCCGGGAGCAACTATTTCTCAATCGTTTTTACGATTATCGATACGAAATAACCGCCGATCGTTTACCAGTCAAAAGTGATCCGGTATTTCGCCGGGTCGAGTTTCCATTTTTCAATCAGCCATTTGGCAGCCCGCAGGTCGTATTTTTGTCGGCTCACCGTTTTCTGGGTGGCAACCATGTCGATAACCGCCTGCTGCACGTCGGGTGAGGAGATGCCTGTACAGTCGATTGCATTGAGGGCATGGCAGCGGTCAAATTCGTCGTGGTGTTTCAGCACCGCCTTCAACGTTTGGATCGCCTCCTTTTTTTCTCCAAGATTATAAAGCGCTTCGGCCGCTGTTACCGCCACATTGGGAGAGCTGTCGCCGAGGGCCTGCCGGAGCAGCGGTTGGGCTGCCGCAGCTTCTTTTCCCAGTATGAGCAGTCCGGTGGCGCCCCAATACCGAATGCCGCTGTCTTTACTTTTCAGGAAAGTTTGGAGTTGTTCCAGGTTGCCGGCTTCTCCGCGCGCAGCCACATCGGCGGCAGCAACCAGGTCGTTGAAGGAAAAGCTCCCGGAGCGGAAATAGTCATAAAAAGGAAGTTTACCGGCGCGCGCCGAGCGGTCGGCTTCGAGCAGAAAACCGGTGTCGAAAATCCGGATACTCCAGTCCAGACTGGCTTTTCGCATCCGTTCGAGAACCTCGCGGTAGGCCGGGTTAGCGGCCAGGTTGTTCACTTCCCACGGATCGTTTTCCGTATCGTAAAGTTCTTCCACTGGTTTGGGTTGCCAGAAACGGCTCTGGATTTCATTGCATTTTCCCGCCAGCCACGCCTCTTCCCACGAGCGGATCGAAGGGGCTTTCCACAGGTATTCGAGATGCTGCCCGTAAATCCGGAAAGGCATGTAGTTGCGGATGTAACGGAATTTTTTGTCGCGGACGGCGCGGCTCAGGTCGTAGCGTTCATCCATCCGGTCGCGAAACATGAAGGCATATTCCGGATCTGCCGTTTTTTGTTTGCCCAGGAAAGCCTGTCCCTGCAGAAATTGGGGGATGGGCGTGCCGATCAGGCTGAGCAGGGTGGGAGAGAGATCGACAAAACTGATGAGCCGGTCGACAGCAGTTCCCGGTTGGGAGGCTGGCCACAACTCTTTGTACTTTTCCGGGATCCGAACGATGAACGGCACCCGGGTTCCCGACTCGTAGACATACCGTTTGCTGCGGGCCAGCACCCCGCCATGATCGCCGTAATAAAAAACGATGGTGTTTTCTGCTTCGCCGCTCGCCTCCAGTTCCTGCAGGATTTCGCCCACCCAGGTGTCCAGCTCTTCCAGTTTGTCGTAATACTGCGCCCAGTCGTGCCGCATTTCCGGCGTGTCGGGGTGGTAGGGCGGCAGCTTCACCCGGCGGGGATCGTGCCGCAGTTTATCGGTTGGGACGGACTGGTGGATCGAACTTTCGTGCGAGATGGTGGAGTTGAAAATGGCAAAAAACGGCTGTCCCGGCCGCCGGTTTTTGTAGTGGGCCGTCCGGCTCGATTCGTCCCAGATGTTTTTGGTTTGACCGGCCGGAAGGTTGTAGTCTTCTTTGGAGTTATTGGTACAATAGTAACCCGCTTCGCGCAGAAACTGCGGGTAAAACCTCACGGTTTCCGATTTGGGATAGTTGCTGCGCATGTGCTGGTTTCCGCCCGAGCAGGCATACACCCCGGTGATGATGGTGTTGCGGGTGGGGGCGCAAACCGGGGCGTTGGCGTAGGCGTGGGTGTACCTGAACCCTTCGGAGGCCAGCTTGTCGAGGTTGGGCGTGGTGGCATAATCGTCGCCGTAACAACCCAAAAACGGACTGTTGTCTTCGCTGGTGATCCACAGGATATTGGGCCGATCGGCGGAGGGCTGCGCCTCTGCCGGAATGTGCGGTAACAGCAGTGAAGCGCCGGCGAGGGTTGCCAGGGTAAGGTTTTTTGGTTTCATAACGGTTGACCTCCGAAGGGTAAAATTGGTTAATTTATTCGGACAAGGTTGAACGGCTCCATCAATCCGTAATCCATCAGGAAGTAACCGGAGGCGTCGGGCATCTTTTCAGGAGCGCGATTCCATTCAAACGGACCAAATATAGAGCCTTTGTTGTTCCGGAAAAAGAATCCAAAAGTGTTTTTCAGGCTTCCGGTCACTTTTACGGTAATTTCGTTGATCCCCTCTTTCAGCAGCGGGGTTACATCGAGTTGGTAAGGCTGCCAGGCAATCAAGCCGGCCGGTTGGCCGTTCACCACCACTTCGGCGACCGTTCCGCTCCAGCTGTTCAGTTTTACCCGGAAGTTTGCCCCAGCCGGTTGGGAAACGTTGAAATGTTGGGTGTAGGCAACTTTTTGCGAATAGAAAGGCAGGCCTGCCTGGCGCCAGGAACCGGTTGAGCCGATTGTCCCGCCGGCCAGTTCAAACCCTTTTTCCACCGGGTTGACCAGGAAGTCGCCCAGCAGATAAACAGGCATCACTTCGGCCAGCACATTCATGCGCGGCGCTTTCAGGGTGAGGGTGTTGAGGCCCGGCTGCAGAAACCGGCCCACGGCAAACTGCGGAAACTGTTTTTCAATCCAGTAACTGCTGTCGGTTTTGGCAACCTCCTGCCCGTTAATATGCACCCGCCACAATTCGGGGCGTTCGACTACTGCGCGGATATTTTTCAGGGCTTCCGCATTCAGGCTGGGATTGATCTGAAAATGGTAACTCGCTTCGAACCACGAGTCAGCTTTGAAGAGGGTGTCGAGTGCCAGGTAATCTTTTTTGTACTGAATTTTGTGTTGCCACGGATTCCCCATTTCAATCCCGTTTTCGTTGAAAAGGCCAATCAGCGCATTCATAAAATAGATCTCCGGTTTCTCGGAGCGGGCTGTTTTCAGATCGAGGTAGTTGATTGGCATCACGTTGTCGGCTTCCCGTTTAACGGCCAGTTCGCCGGTTTTTTCCACGACGGTTTCGGTTCCGGTCACCGGCGAGTAGAGCGGCGCACGGCTTTTGCGGCTGGTGACGACAAACAGGGCGCTGCCGGCCGGGTCCAGGTCAACCTCAAACGAAACTTTGCCATCGCTGTTTTGAGCCGGGTAGGTGTAGATTTTTCCATCGGTCAGCTCCAGTTTTGAAACCTGTTTTCCGGCAAGGGTGATTGTTGCCGAAGCTTTTTGGGCAGGGTGCGAATTGACCACCAAGAGAAGTTGTCCGTCTTTCAGGATCCGGCGTTGGTGGTAGAGCATGCCGTTCTGGGTTTTGTCGGTCATCGAAAAGTCGGCGTGGCTGAGCAGCGCCAGCGCCGGCTCATCGGTAAGTGTTGCGGCGAAGGTCCAATTTTCACCTGCTTGGCTGATCAGTTCATTTACGGCTGCCGAGGGTTCGCCGTCGAGCAGCGGGATCTCTTTCCGGAAAGAGAGCACCTTCCCGCCGTTGCCCAGATATTGGCGCAGCAGGTCGAAGGTGGAGCGGTCGATGTTTTCCATTTCAGCCGGAATAACCACCAGCGAGTAGTTGCGTTTGCCTACCTGCAGGGCTTTGTCTGTTACGCTTCCGAGTACTTTCAGGACATTTTCCGAACCGAGGTCGTATTCCAGGTGCTGCTGTTCGAGGCGGTAGACAAAGTTTTTAAAACCATCGCGGATCAGGTTGATTGCCGGGTTTTTTTCTTTTCTGGAGAAATACATCCAGGCCGAGGTGTTGGGCTGAAGCAGCAGCGTTTGGTTGATCTGTTCGCCCGACGAGAGGGCCAGACTGATCCGGCCGATGTAGTCGCCCATCAGTTTGTAATGTTCCCACCACGGTTCGTGGTAGGAAAAGGAGGGGGGATAATCGAATTTGCGGACGCCGTTCAGCGAATAATAGGAGAGGTGCTGGTTTACAAAATTGACGCCCATTACGCATTCCCAGTCCACCAGCCGCTTCTGGGTTTCGAAAGTCATCTCCCAGCCGCCGCCTCCGTAGGTTTCGCTGAGCGTACGTTTTCTGCCGGCCTGGTTGGCGGCGCTCAGCAGTTCGCGGACTGCCCGTTCGTTTCCGAATTGTCCGCCCAGGCCGACGGTGTCGAGTCGGTTTCCGAGCATGTCAACGCCGGGCATCTGGTGCCAGATGTAAAACGCCGCTTCGTCAAAGCCGTGGGTAGGTTCGGGCCAGCCGTGTTCCCAGTAGTGGCCGGTCCATTTGAGCCCTTTTTCGTCGCAGTAGTTACTCCACGGTTTGGCCCAGCGGTCTACAAACATTTCGAGGATCAGCTCGTAGTAGTCGTGGCGCACTTTTTTCCAGTTTCCGGTCTCTTCCACCAGTGCCGGGAGGTTCGCCCGCAGATCGTAGCCCCAGCGTTGCCGGAAAGCGTCCCACAAATCGGGAGTCCAGCGCAGCAGGGAGTTTTTACCCATCCGCGCTTCGAGGTTGGGTTCGTCGGTAAAGATTCCCGGAACGGTTTGGCCGAAATCGGTTAGGTTTCTTTCGTAACCTCGGGTCATGGTGATGTCGAGGAACTTTTCGGTCACTCCCCGGTAAAGCAGATCGACGTAGGTAAAGTTACCATACCACGGAGATTTTTCCGGATAGGTTTTCCGGAAGAGGTAGTAGGTGCCCCGTTGCCCTTTTTCCTGTTCGGCCAGGGCGGTGATATCGGTGAATCCGGTTTCCGTTTTTTTCAGAATGACCTCGATGGTGTCGGAAAGTTCCATATTCAGGGTTTCGCTGATCTCCAGGCTCAGTCCGACGCCATGTTTGTAAGCGTCGGGCATTTCAGCCGGAACATGACCGCCTGCAAATCCCGAAGGGTAAGAGTTTTCGTCGTAGATCCACACTTTCATGTCCAGCTCTTTTCCTTTCCGGACGGTGTAGTCAAAGAGCCGGAACCACTCCTCCGAAAGATATTCGGTGAGCAATCCGGGGCGCGGATGGACAAACACCCCGCCGATGCCGGCCTTTTTAAATTTTTTCATCTGGAAATCGATGCCCTCTTCGGTGATCTGGTCGTTCCAGTCCCACAACGGAGCGCTGCGGTATTCCGAAGGCGGGTTGGCAAATTGTTTTTTCAACTGTGCCACAGTGGTGATTCCTTCCGGGCCTGGTTTGGGCGTGCAGCTTCCGAGGATGACAGCAACCAGGATCATTGTGCAGAGAATGGGGAATTTGTGCTTTTTCATATTGGTTTGTTGTTTAATAGTCGTTGGTTAAAGTTGGATCGGGTGAAAAGGAATTGATTAACCGATCTTCGCCACGTGAAGGCCGATAATTTTTCCCAGTTTTTCAATTTTGGCGGCCAGATGACCGGTTCCGATGGCGCAGTGGTGCGCCGGCCCCTGCTTCGACCACTCATTTATAAACTGCCTGGCGCCAATTGGGAAGCGGTAGCGGCTGTTGGTGTTGCCGATGCGCAGTACCGGCCCCGGAACCGATTCGCCTTCGGCCACCAGCAGGAAAAGCTCATTTTTGCCTTCCACAACCGACAGCAGGGTTACCGGTCCGTGTTTGACGCTCATCTGGATAGACAATCCTTTGCCGGGTTTTCCGTGATAGACCGGCAGCGGCACCAGTTTTACACGGCCTTCGGCAATGGCAAAATGGGCCGGCCCGTCGTGGCCCAGCATCACCACGTCGTCGTTAAAATCCATCAGGTAGAATTCGGAGAAGGACCCTCCTGCGCCAAATTCCGCCAGGATTTTCATGGCTTGGGCATTTTTCACCTCGCATTCGCCGGCTACCGGGATGTTTTTGCCAGTCAGCAAGGTGTTTCCGGCAATCACCGAAGTGACGATATTTTCGTATTCATTGCCCGGTTGCCCCTCGTAATAATAGGCCAGGGAGCCGAGGTTGCGGTTCCGGACCAGCTTGTCGAGCGCTACCGAGGTGCGGGCTGCCCGCTCGATTTCGGCTGGCTCGCACTCGGGCGACACGTCGAATGCCATGCTGAACTCCTCCATCTTGGATTGAACTTCAGGAATGGTCGCCTCGTCGCGGTATTTTTTCAGCTCGCACATTTCAAGCAGTTCGATGTGGGTGCCAAACGCTGCCGACTGTTGGGTCAGATCGGTGTACACATCGAGCATTCCGCCGTAATAGTGGCCCAGTATGCCCAGCCGGTTGTTGCGCATGGCAGCGGCAACCCGCGCCGCTTCGGTCCATTCGCGGATTTCGTTCCACGCTTTTTCGTCCTGCAGATATCCGGTTACGAAGGCGTAACTGATTCCGGAGCGGTTAAATACGGCAGCAATTTCGGGGACTGCGCAGGCCTGGCAATGTTCGAGCCACTTGCCGGTCATTTTGCCACGGTCGCCCAACTGGTTGAAGGTTTCGTAATCGAGTTGGGCTACCGGCTGCAGGTTTAGGATTATCACCGGCACTTTCAGCCTTTGCGCTACCGGCAGCACAGTTGACGAAAGAGCGTATGTGGAAACATACAGAAATAGGATCTCCACCCCCTGCGACTTCAGAAAGTCGGCAGCTGCGCGGGCTTTCTCCGGGTTGTCAACCATGCCGGCATCGGCCACGTCTACTCCAAAACCGGCAATGCGGTTTTTGATCTGCTCCTGGTACTTTTTCAGGTTACCGAGCAATCCGTCGAACTGCGCCCAGTAGGTGTCGAGCCCAATTCCAAATAATCCTGCTTTGGTCATATCTATATTTTTTTAGTTTTTGCTCCCTAAAGTCCCCAAGTGGGGGACTTTTTGGTGTCTTTTTTTAAGGTGTAAAAGCCCCCTGTATCCTCCAAACGGGGGAGTTTAGGTCGTCATCTCGACGTGTTAAAGCCCCCTGTATCCCCCAGACGGGGGACTTTTGGTCGTCTTTTTTTAAGGTGTAAGAGCCCCCTGTATCCCCCAAACGGGGTAGTTTGAGCCGTCTTTTTAACTCCCTTCCCCGGATGGGGAAGGGCCGGAGATGGGGTTTTTCCGGTTTCAAAGAACTTCTTTCATTTTTGCCGAAAATTCAGGCAAGGGTTTATTGAAATACCTCTTTTACAGCTTTCAGGTACCCGAATTTGTTCTGGGTGTCCGGCTCCAGGTAGCTTCCTTCGGTCCATTCGTTCCAGCAGTTGATATTCAGGATGCGCGGGCCGTTGGGATCGGCCAGCAGTTTATCTTTGGTCAGCCGGAGCGCCTGCCGGAAATTTTCAGGAGTGTTATTTCCGATGGTATTCATAAACGGGTAGCCGTAGTTTCCCCATTCTGAATTTTGGTCGCAGCGCGGACTTGAATCCCATCCCATCGAAACATTCGGGAAATAGGGGACCGGATATTCTGTGCGGGCTTTGTCCCAGTGCGCCAGGTAGTGGTCGCGCACCTGGTTGTAGTCGGTTTGCCGGTCGGGCAGGTTGACATGGTGGATCCAGACATACGAGGTGGCGGAGTCAAACCCGAGCTGTTTCATCAGGTCGGGGAGGTCAGCCGGGACTTTCTCAACGGGTAAAACGGGGCGTCCCCAGGCAACCAGGTTCCAGTGAATCCCCTTCAGGCCGGCGGCAATCGCCTTTTGATCCAGCTTTTGCATGGCTTTCCGTGTCGCTTCAAGGCTGCCAAACCCTTCGATAAATTTCTGGATATCGTAAACCGAGAAATAGACTTTGCCATCGATTTTCCAGTAGTTGGGGCGGGTAAAATATTGCGTGACGAGCAGATCGCCGATCTCTTCAAACCGTTGTGCCGACACCTTTCCCGGGTAAAGCAGCTGGCGAGCGGTTCCGCGGGTGAAGGGATGAATTTCCAGCCAGTCGTGGTTGGCCCACATCAGGGCAAATTTAATTTTCCCGGAATTTTTGGCTTTCAGAAATCCCTCGTCGAGGCAGCGGTTCAGGAACGGGCCATCTTCGTACATATACCAGTCGAAAATAAAGCAGTCGATCCCGTAGCGGGCTGCTGCCCCGATTTTTTGGGCCATCACATGCGGGTCTTTTTCGTCGGTGTAACCCCACAGCGGAATTTTGGGCTGGTTGTGTCCCGGAAAACGGGGGCGGGCGGTTTTCACCAGCTCCCACTCCGACCAGCTGGCGCCTTTGTTTTGGCTGTTTCGCGGATCGCCGGTGTGGTAGTTGGGAAAGTAGTAGGCTGCAACGGTAATTTTTTCCGGAGTGCGGTTTCTGGGGAGTATTTTACCGCTCAGCAAGACTGGGAGCAAACAGCTGCACAGGAGCAGGACACTCGTTTTTAGGTTCATTTTCCGGTTTTAGGTTGTTTCGTTCCGATAAAAGTAGAACTTCTGCCGACGCCATTCAATACATGAATTGGTAATTTTTTTGGACTTTTTGGCAGGGCAGCTTTCCGAAGTGTAACCATCCGCACGTTTCAAAATAGCTGATGTGGTCGGATGTTTTTGGGTTAACCATGTTTTTTGATCAGTCTGGATGCCAGGAGGGTTTTGCCAATCCGTTTCCTGTTTTTCGTGTATTTCTGAAGAATGAATTTAATGGGCGCAGGTGGCGTTTGAACAGAGCAGCTGCCCGAAGAGTTACGTTTTTTTTCGCTGCGGATCGGAAGAATTCTTTTCGGGCAGCCTGCCTTTTTTGCGGGTCTCTTCCAAAAGGTTCCGCACGAACACGGTTGACTGTTCTTCCGGATGTGTCGCCTGTTTGGGGGAGATCCCTCCGGAATGTCAGCTACAATTTCCCCTCTCTCACCAGTTTTAGCACCAGCTCGCCAAACAGGGTGTTGGCCCATGCAAACCAATGGCGGGTGAAATTTTTCGGATCATCTTTATGAAATGATTCGTGCATAAATCCGGTGCCGGCGTCGCTGTTTGTGTTTCTGCCAACCGGTTGTTGTTTAAAGTTTCTTTTCAGGGTTGGCGGTGGTGATAACCAACTTTTTTCCCCGGGTTAGTTCGCGGTGCGGAATAAAATAACCGTCCCTCTTTTTCCCGTCGTAGGTTATGCTGACGATCTTTTTTTCGGAGTTTTTTTTCTGAATCGTAAACTTTTTCCCGTCCAACTCAAATTTGACTTTATCAAAAAGAGGGACCGAGACGAGGTAGGCCGGATCGGCCGGGGAGTAAGGATAAATCCCGATGGCGTTGAAAACGTACCACGAGGACATTTCGCCGGCATCGTCCATTCCGGCGTAGGCCAGCCGATGTTCGCCCATGTCGTAAAAGTGGTTCATGATGCTGTCGAGCAAAACCTGCGACTTTTCTTGTTTGCCGACAAAATAGTAGAGGAACGGAAAACCGTGGTCGGGCTGGTTGCCGTGGCAATATTGACCGATGAAGACGGAGAAGTTGTAAGCTTCGATCCCCTTCCACGGAATGGAAAACAGGTCATCCACCTTCTTTTCAAAATCAGCTTTGCTTTTGTACAAGCCGATCAGTCCCTCCATGTCGTGCGGGGCAAAAAACGACGACTGCCAGGCATTGGCTTCGCGGTACATGTATTCGTAGTATGGATATTCGGGGTCAAACTCTCTGATCCATTCGCCGTTGGCCAGTTTCCCCCGCATCAGTCCGGTGGAGGGATCGAACAGGTTTTTGTAATTGCCGGTACGTTTCATCAGCCGGTTGTAATTGGCCGAATCGCTCAGTTCTTTGGCCAGCAGCGCAACGGCATAATCGTCGTAGGCGTATTCCAGTGTTTTGGTGACGCCGGCAGTGGCTTTGGTTTCTACATTCGGGTTTTTGATGTCGTGTTCGGGAACATATCCTTTTTCCATATATTCCAGAAGGTAGGGGCGGCTTCGGTTTTCGAGCGTGGCATTTCGCAAAAGGAGGTGGTAGGCACTTTTGACATCAAACCCGCGGATGCCGCGGAGGTATGTTCCGGCAATAAACGGCGCGGCATGATCACCATGAAAAAAAGTAGGCATAAAACCTCCGGATTTCTCTCCTTTGTCGATCAGCGACTGAATGACATCTTCGGTAACGTTGGGCGCGAGCATGCCCAGCAGCACCAGCTTGTTGCGGTAGTCGTCCCACAACGAGGGTTCGGTGTAGTAGCTGAATCCTTTGTTGACCACATTTCCCTGCCGGTCGGTAAAGTCGCCGTTTACATCGCTGCGCAGGGCGGGCCACAAAAACGACCGGTAGAGGGTAGAATAGAAGATCCCCTTTTCTCTTTCGGTGCCGCCGCTTACGCTGATTTTAGAGAGCAGCTCCTCCCAGGTTTTGTCGGCTTGCTCGCGTACCTGCCGAAAGGTTTTGCCCAGCATCTCTTTTTCCAGGTTCTCCTTGGCGTTGGCAATACTCACAAACGAGAAGCCGATCTGTAGCTCAAGCGGACCAGGCGACCCGGCAAAATTGACGACGGAGATTTTATGGTTTTCACTTTTTTGTGATTCGATATTTTGAATTTTGTGATTGGCAACAGCATAGAAATACATTGTTTCGCCGGTTTGCTGAAATCCCTTCAACACATAATCTCCTTCCTGGCTGATCTCCCAGCTCCGGACCCGCTCGTTCGAACGGGAGAGGTCGGCAATCAGCTTTTTAGTCTGGCTCTTCTGAAAGGTGTAGTGATGAAAAGCGCAGCGCAACGTCGAGGAGAGCTCGGCATTTACGCCGTATCGTTCGAGATAAACCTGGTAGTATCCCGGGCGGGCCGATTCGTTTTGGTGACGGAAGGGCGAGCTGTAATCGTCGGGCGAAAAATTTTCGGTTGCTGGCAGCAGCGGGATGTGGCACAGGTTCCAGTGTCCTTTGCTGGTGTGGGTAAAGGCGTAAATAACGGTGTCTTCATACTGGTATCCTGATCCGCTCCGGAAGAGGGTAACCGGACTGAGTTGCACCATCGCATTGGGCAGCGACGACCCCGGGAAAACCTCCGCACCCCAGGTACGGTGGGTGGGGGTGTACCCGATGTCGGTGCTGTCCCACAGGGTGGCCGTTCCCAGAAAAGGGTTGACGTAGCGGGTGAGCTGTTTCTGGGCCAATAAAGGGAACGTTGTAGCCAGGAAGAGGATGGCGGTAATAATTTTTTTGCTCTTGCAGGTTGAGTTCATAGTTGTTTAGCCAAGTTGTTTTCGTTCGTATCTGATCAACTCAAAAGTAGCCATACCGGGCTTCTCGGCCAAACAACGAATGAGAAAAAAGTTGGACAGCTGGAACAGCGTCCTGCCATGATCGCCTTTTCGGTTTTTAGAGGAACATTTATAAAAGACAAAACCTACCAGCTTGTACGTCGGTAGGTTTTGGCATTGGTCAACCGTCCTGAATAAATTTAAAGTTGAACAAATTTTTCCACGGGTGACAAATGATTTTTTTTAATTTTTTGTCCACGTTAAAATCTGTTTTCTCTCCTGGAGCCGTGTTTTTAGTTCGTCGTATGAAATTTCCTGTACCGATGTTTTTTTATCGATGGCGATACTGGCTGCTACTGCGGCCGACTGTCCGAGGATCATAAAAACCGGTTCCATCCGTATGGAGCCAAAGGCAATATGGCTGCTCGACACACAAACCGGGACCAGCAGGTTGGTGCATTCTTCCTTTTTGGGAACAATAGAACCATAGGAAATGGAATAGGGGGCGGGTGGATTTACGCCGATATCGCCTTCGTTCTGAACATATCCTTCGGGGGTAATGTACCGCTGCACATTATGCGAGTCCATGGCATACGAGCCCATTCCCACCGGTTGGGGAACTTCACGTTTTAGCAACACATCGTTTTCGGTCGTCACATATTCGCCAATCATTCGTCGGGCTTCGCGAACATAAATCTGGTGCGGCCAGTTGCCGTTGTCGACAAATTCGTCTTTGGCGAGCCCCCAGGAGGCCATTTTTGTCCGGATATCTTCGGGCACCCGTGGGTCGTTGGCTACAAACCAGAGCAGGCCCATCTGGTAGTCCTGGTGTTCTTTTATTATTTCACGCCGGCGGTCGTAACTGCCTTCCGGGTAATCGTAATTCATTCCGATGTTGTCGCTGCTGAACGGGCCGTGGTTGTTGGTATCCGTCTTTTTGTTCGGAATGTTGTCGAATTTTTCGAACCAGTCTTTGCGGCCGGTGTCAAATACACGCGCAAGCAATTCGTACTGTGTGGAGTCGTAATTTTCAGGTTTTGGAAAAGGTACCCGGTTTTCGGGATGGTTGGTCATACACATACGGAAACAGTAGGCTTGTATTTTATTGTCGGCGGCACCGTAATCGCCGGGATATTCCGTGGAAATGCGCGGAAGCACGCCGCTCGATGAGTCGTCGGGAATTTTATACGGAGAAATTTTCTTGTCGAACCAGTGTTTGTGATGCAAAACGCCGGTTTGCACGCCGTTCCATTGTTCGCCGTAAGTATCCCGGCTTTCGCGGCCCACCTGGTAACTCACTCCGGCCGAAGCCATCAAATCGCCCTCGTAGGTGGCGTCGATGAACATGTTGCCTTTAAAAGTTTTCCCGGAAAGAGTGGTGAATGAAACGATTTTTCCGTCGTTTTTTGCCACACCGTTTTCGCGGTCGAGCCATTCATCGCGGTAAACAGCGATATTGTTTTCTTTTACAAAGTCTTCAAAAACCTTCTCTGCAACATGGGGTTCGAAAATCCACATCGTGCGGTTTTCGCCGTCCATGGCCACCGTGCCCTGACCTTTGTTGCCGTATTCGCTGTGTTTTTGCCAAACCCAGGCCGACGAATCATTGTAATGAAGCCAAACGCGGTGGTAAAATTCGCGCGAAAGCCCACCGATCACCGCCTTATTCCCGGTATCGGTGTAGCCCAATCCGCCGGAAGTGAGACCGCCGAGGTGTTTGTCGGGACAAACAATAATTACTGATTTGCCTGATTGTGCGACTTCAACTGCTGCAATTACCGCTGCAGAGGTGCCCCCATAAATAACTACATCAGCTTCATAAACAGCTTTCGATGATGCATTGCCACAAGAATAAAATATACCTGTAAGCGCAACAAGTAAAAAACATAATTCTTTCATCCTATCATTCGTTTATTTTTACTTCTAAAATTTGTTTATCCTCTAATAATTTTTTCTTCAACTGTGAATAATTAATGTCTTGGACGGCTTTTTGGTCGTCTATTGCTTGACAGGCAGCTGTTGCGGCCGACTGTCCCAATACCATAAATACCGGTTCCATTCTGATTGACCCAAAAGCGATGTGGGTAGAACTTACACACACTGGAACCAATAAGTTTGTGCATTCATTCTTTTTGGGTACTATTGATCGATAGCTTATGGGGTAGGGGTTGGGCACATACGCTTCCACATTGCCTTCGTTTTGAACAAAGCCGTTGGCATCCACATATCGTTGCACATTATGTGAATCCATTCCATAAGCTCCCATTCCCACCGGGTCATCAATAACTTCAATACGTTCGCAGTTTTTCTGTGACATTACATAGTCGCTTTTCATCCGACGTGCTTCTCTGATGTAAAGTTGTTGTTGCCATCCATCGCTTCCCGGTTCATATTCATCTTTGCAAGTGCCCCACGTTGAAACTACCTCTCTCACTTTTTGAGGAATTCGGGGGTGATAAGCCAGTGTCCACATTAATCCTTGCTGATAATCTCTGTGGGCTTGAACAATTTTTTCCCGCTCCGCATAACTTGCTTCCGGGTAATCGTAGTTCTGTCCTATAAAATCGGTAGAAAACCCTTTTTGATTATTGGTATCGGTTTTTTTATTCGGCATGGGGGAGTTTATCCAGGGGACTAATTTGTCGCCATAGGTGTACATCTCTTCAATGGGACCGACAGCGGCTTCATAATTTCTGAATAGAAGTTCATAGTTCAGCTCGTTGTAGTTGTCGGGTTTCTTAAAAGGGATCCTGTTTTCGGGATGATTGGTAAGCGTCATTCGGAAACAATAAGCTTGTATGCCTTTGTCACCGCGACCGTCAATTCCCGGACGTCCTCCTTCCACTATATAGGGCAACAACCCACTGCTTGGATCACCTTTAATAATATACGGATCTACCCCGTCAATAAAATTATGGTTATATGCGTTTCTGGAAAGGGTCCATTTTAATGTTCTGTTGATTCGGTTTGCCTGAACTCCGTTCAAGGTTTCTCCATACTCACTGTTTGACTCTCTTCCAACGCTGTAGGATACTCCTGAAGCTGCCATCAGATCTCCCTCGTAGGTCGCGTCGATAAACATTTTTCCGGTATATTTTGAGCCATTTTCCATTGTTATCGAAACCACTTTACCTTCTTTCTTTAGAACTCCGGTTTTCCGATTCAATCTTTCTCCATAAACGATTTCAACTTTTTCACGATTCAGCATTTGCTCATACACTTTTAAAGCCGCCGAAGGCTCAAAGGTCCACATGGCATCTTCACCTTTTTCTGTGCGTGATTGTCCGTCGCTCATATATTCTGCGCGTTTTTGCCATTGCCAATTTTGGGGATCGTCGTAATACGTTCTGATTTTCTGATAAAATTCTCGAGAAATTCCTCCTATGGCATGTTTGTTCCCGATATCGGTTTGTCCCAATCCTCCGGTTGTCAGACCGCCTAATCTGTTCGTCGGCTCAACAAGGACTACCGATTTACCCATTCTCGAGGTTTGTATGGCAGATGCAATACCAGCGGATGTGCCTCCGTATATTACCACATCGTACTGCTTGTTTTTTTGAGCAAAAGATGTGAATGCGCAAAAAACGATCAAAATATTTGTTAATAAGAACCTCATGTTTGTAGTTTTTTTATGATTGTTTAGATAAGATTATCCGTAAAGTATCAAATAGTTTTGATTGATGAGAGACTGGCTCTTTAAAAAATGCTTTAATTCAGAATAATTATAGCAAAAGCCGCCTTCATCGTTCTATTTACGGTCTCCGAAATGCTTATCATTAACATACTTAACAGCGGATGAGGAAGGGTAGGTCAGCCGGCTGTAGAAACAGCTCAATTTGAACAAAATGTTTCCTAACAACCGAAGAGATGGTTGTCTGTTTCGGTCCTCCACAGGGATGAGAGAAGGCAGTCCAATACGACTGCCTTCTCTCTTCTTTAAAAGTAGCTGAAAGGTATTAGGTTGATTTCGTTGTAGTTCGCTCAACAACAGAAGCTCTCTGGCTAAGGGAATTTCTGCTGTCATTTTTTAAGAAAGTAAATAAATTATACATTTTGAGGCAAAAGATAAGGCGATCGATATTCTCGGCTGAGCATTGAATTGGCTTCATTTTCTCCATCACCAATAAAACGTTCTGCAACAGGATCAAATTCAAGCTGACGTCCGAGCCTGTAAGAGATATTACCCAAATGAGCCAGCGAAGAGGATAAATGTCCGCTTTGTACGGGACCATTCTGAATACTCATGTCGCGTGCCCGTATAGCATCGAACCAGTTTTGGAAATGAAGTGTTAATTCACCTTTTTCAGATCTACTGGGCCCTTTTTCCCGATTCTGTCCCAAATAGGTTTCGTAGGTATCATAACCTTTAACTACTAGATATCCTTTTTCTCCATAAAAAATATTGCCAACACCTGCGCCATCTTCCAAGTTGGTACACCAGTTACGAACTTCGAACTGAATAATCTTTTTTTCTTTTGGGTAGTGATAGATAGATGTTTGTATTTCAGGAACTTCTTTGCAGTCATTCCAGAGAAATTTCCCTCCCATTGAAGTGATTTTTTCAGGAAGACTATTAACCCCCAATCCCCACATGCAAAGATCTGTTTCGTGAATGCCCTGATTACCTACATCTCCGTTGCCATAGTCCCAATGCCAATGCCAGTTGTAGTGAACAAGATTGCGAGAGAATGGACGCATAGGAGCTGGTCCACACCATAAATCATAATTTAATCCTGTCGGAACTTTAGCAATCCCTTTGTTTCCTATATCTGGCCGCCACCGATAAACCAATCCTCGGGACATGTATACTCTGCCAATTAAACCATCCTCAAGATGTTTAACCGCTTCTCTTATAGCTGGTGAGCTGCGGAGTTGTACTCCGTGTTGAACAATTCGGTTGTATTTATAAGCTGCCTCAATCATTTTTTTTCCTTCGTAGATATTGTGTGTAGCAGGCTTTTCAACGTAAACGTCTTTCCCCGCTTGGCATGCCCAGATCGTCTGCAAAGCATGCCAGTGATTAGGCGTTGCAAGGGCTACTGCATCGATATTTCTATCATCATAAGTTTTTCTAAAGTCTTGTTCAATAGCAACTTTTTTTCCGTATTTATCTTCAAATTCTTTGGCGCGTTCCCTCAAAAGATTCATGTCTGGATCACACAAAACTGCCACTTCAACATTCGCTTTCTCGGAAAGCTTCATGATTTCTTCAATATGGCTTTTCCCACGTCCGTTAATCCCTAGCACCGCAATCCTAATCCGGTCATTGGACCCCTTTGCAGAAGAGGAGAGTATGATAGGAGCGTTTTTTTCGGTTTTTAGAACCAAAGGTGCTATAGCAGCTGCTGCGGTCCCTTTCATTGTGGTTGTTAAGAAATGTCTTCTTGACTTATTGGTATTTTCCATTTTTCTTATTTTAAAATTGACAACTGATTTTTCATTGTTTCAATTGCAGCGGGTGCCTGCACTTCCAAATTTTCCCACTTGCATTCGATTGACATTTTTCCATTGTAACGAACATTTTTTAAGGCTTTGAAATAGGCCGTAAAATCTTCGTTATGAATCCCAGGCGCTGCACGTCCTTCTTTTTCTGCAATGTGAGTATGCTGAATAAGGTGACCATATTTTTCGATACTTTCAGGGCTTTCGCCATCCATCAGCATATGGTAAATATCAGCCAGCAGCCTGAAGTTGGGATGATTCACTTCTTCCACAATCTCCCCGCCTTCGGAAACCGAATTGATAAAGTTACACTCTTTGGTATTGAGAGGTTCCAGAACCACCACTACATTATATTGTGCCGCGATGGGTGCCATCTGGCTGCAAAGGGCAATGAACTGGCGATGTGCTTCTTCGCGCGGAAATCCTTCGGGGATAGAACGTGAGCCGCCACTACCAAAAACGATGTATTCCACTCCGGCTTTTTGCGCCCTGCGGAACGCTGTTTCCATATATTCCAGGATTTCGGGATGAACTGCTTGCGGCCCAACGCTTTTTAAACTTCCGGGAATAAAACTGTTGCAGGCTTTTACCGGGATAACAGCATTCCGGGCCTGTTGCAGCTTTTCGTTAAATTCCTCTTCGCTTTTGTCGGGCATTAAAAATCGCCCCACACTTTCCTCAATATAAGTATATCCGTGAGCCGCCAGCATCTCGGCAGTGGAAACGCTGGCGCATACACCGATTTCAGTTAAAAAAGATTTTTGCTTTGGTGAAACGCAGGAAAAGATGGTCAGGACCATCATCAATACAATAATTCTGCAGAAAACACACTTCTTTTGCATATCGTTTTTTGATTTTTCAATGATTTTAGTTTTTAAAATTTACAGCTAACTCTGCAATTTGCTCATCAGTAAGATCGCCACCAATCACCACTTTGTGTTTGAATACAATTTTCTCTCCAGGTTGCAATTCCAGTTTCACCGGCGAAGTATTTTTATCGAAGGCACGACCGCCAAGATTGTTGGTGGCAAATAAGCCATACCCACGCGCATGCGACCAGGCCGGATAATTCGGATTCTTTGGATGGTCGAGAATAACGATGGTGATGATTTCACCTTGTTTGTCGGCCCGCAAAGCTACCCAGGGAGAGCGTTTACCCCAAACTGCACCACCGCTAACACCCTCAGCATTACGGTAAACTCCGTTAACACCTTCGTTGTTTAATACTGGTACTTCCGTTTCAATTCCATTGGCATCCAGAAATTTTTCGGGTTTGGTGGCAGGTTCTTCAAAGGCACGATCGAGGCGCAATCCAATCAAACCTTCTTTGTTTTCAGTAAAGGTAACAGGTTGCACTGCAGTAAGCTTGGTTATCCGTTCAATCGTCCTCATATTATCTGTTCCTGAAAAAATAAAGGTAGATTCTTCATTGAGTAAAACTTTATTATTGACATCTACCCATTCCGATGCTGTCACCAATTCTCCTTTTTTAGGATTTTCAGAAACAATCTTTTTGAATTTAACAGTTCCGTATTTGGGCTTGTCGGCTGCCTTGATGGCAAATGAATTATTCCAGAAGTCGAGTCCGTTAACATCACCAAAGTTGAACCACAATCCGATATGATGTGGATGATCGGTTCGCTCAAATGGGCGTGGATTCATCGGATAACCACGGGTTATGGTTTTTCCTGATGCACTGACAATCGGGTAAAGTGATTGTTTTTCCATGTTATCAGGATAAATGTATGCCGTAAAAAATTTTCCGTCAATGTGCACTTCAACTTTTTTATCATGCGGGAGATTTTTGAATTCAACCTTTTGAAGAGGTTGAGAAGTACACGAAAAAATCACTGCAAATAGTAATACCATTAATATGAAGAAATTAATTTTCATAGTCGGTGGTTTTAGTATATATGATTTTTGTTTCAAGAATATGTTATAATGCCAGATTAGTTTAGAGCGCCATAGTCATATCCTGGAGTAAGCATTTCCGTAGTGATGTTTTTAAAACGATTTACTTGTTCAAGTGGCAGCGGTTTCAGATAATGTTCCTTTTTTACATAGTCTCTGTAGCGCATTACATTGTCGGCAGCTTCTTCTTTACTTTTTGGATTATTTTTTTTAATCCGGTCTACCATCGAGCGCGTTCTTTTTAATAAAAAGAAGGCATTAAACTCCATTCCCAATTCTCGAGAATATTCGTCTAAAATAAAATCAAGATCTACTCCTTGAACAGGTTTGTAAGCGTTAGCTTTTTGAAGATTGTCAAACGATCTTTCCCATAACGGTTCTAATGCCTCATAAATAGCTTGGTCGCCTAATTTTAACTTCCAGTTACATTCGGCAACAATGAGATACATTTCTGCAAGTCTAAGTATTATGCCGTTTTTGTTTCCTTCATTCTGCTTACCCATTTCTGTACGCGATCTGTCATAGAATTTTTTTACATTATAGTAACGGGAGCGATGTTTTAGCGGTCCTCCGTAGTGCTCTTTATCGTTTGGGTCATCTAGGTCATAAACCTCGTTCATTCCGTCGATAAAATATGCTTTAGGATCTCCTGATGCCACCCAGTCATCATATTTTTTTTCTTCGGCGGCAGTTATAATTCTGAAAGGCATGTAGCATATCGTGTCGGTGAGGTCTTTGGGAGCAGCCTTGTCGTCATCAATTTTTAAAAAAACAGTTTCAAAGCATGCTTTTTTTCTTTTATCGTCATCTGAGAACATATTGATCCAGGCAAAAGTTGGCATGTAGTGTCTATATTCCCTTCCATAATACATTGAATGACATGGCATAGAGTAGGTGTATGGATTGTTTGTGTTATCTAGTCTTTTGACCACAAGTGATTTGGTTGAAGCTGTTGTGCTTCCATCATTGTTTACTTTCATTTTTAAAGTTTCACAAGTTCTGCCTATTCCATTTCTGTGGTAAGCTTGCCAGTCGGTATTAAAAACTTTATCAGTTGTCCACTGAACACTCCAGATGATTTCATTATTGGTTTGATTTGCTTCATCAAAAACTTTCCAGTATTCACTTTCAAGAGTATAGCCGTAGTCATTAATAACGCTTGTTGCCAGTGTTTTGGCTTCCTCGTACAACTTTTGGATTGAGGTAAATCCCAGTTTTTGATAAAGATTAAATTCAGGCTGCCCGGAATATTCCGGATGGGAATATCCTGCAATTGCCAGTAAGAAACGAGCCTTGAATGCTTTTGCAGCTCCTTGTGATAATCGACCGAATTCTTTAAGCTCAGATTTTTTGGGTAGTTTTTCAATGGCATAATCAACATCGGAAAGGATTTGTTTGTAGAAAAACTCAACTGACTGTTGGTTTATATTCAGCATTGAGTTTTCAAAGTTATCATAGATTTCCTCTTGGTAATGCCCGTATCTTCCCCAAAGTTCAACTTGTATTTGATAAAAATGTGCTCTGAATCCTCTCAGTTCAGCTAGGTAGATTTCTTTGGTTCTATTGTCCGGTTTTTCTCCAATTATCCTTTCTATTCGATTGATTATCATTATTCCTTTGTGTAGACTTCTGAATAATTCATTGATTCCACCCCAACTAACATTTTCTGTAAAATCATAAGTGTTATTTGCTGATGATCCGTTTTCAGTTAAATCACTATAATAGTTAATTCTAAACATGTTTTCTCTGTATAGTTCTCGGCAAGTGCTGTAGACAGCAGCTACTCCTTCGTAGAGGCCTCTGTCGGTTTGATAATAACTCAATGTCATTTGGCTTTTAGATTCTTCTTTGAGAAAATCTTTACAACTGAAGCCTATCAAAAATATTAATATTAAAGTTGATACTTTTTTCATTGTAGTCTTATTAAATGGTTTAGATGCTCAGGTTAATCCCTAATACATATGAAGTTGGTAAAGTATACATCGTATTGGGCTGTTCGGGATTAACATCCCGAGGGCAGGCCTTGTGCAGATACAAAGGATTACGGGCTTGTATATATACCCGAAGATTATTGACTTTATTCTCTAATAGTTTTTTGTTTATGACATATCCTAAGGAGATGTCCTGTATTTTTATAAAATCTCCCTTAAATATGCTCAATGTACTGGAAAAGCTATGTGACTGTGCTGTGTGTGCTCTTGGCCATTTGTTTGTGGGGTTTAAAGGTGTCCACCAATCAATGGCATCAATAATGTATTTATCTGCATTCCATTCTGCAGTGTAATTTTCTGCCTGAATCAGATGGCCAAATTGTCCTACAATATTGAATGAGCAATCCAATTTCTTGTATCTGAAAATGCTTTGTAAAGATGAAATTATCTTGGGTTCGCGTTGTCCTAAAATAAATCTGTCTGCATCAGTAAAAGCCGTATCATCATCTCTGTTAACAACTTTTATCATCCCGGGTTCCATTTTGAATTTTTTTGCTTCTGCCGCTTCATCTATTTGCCAGATACCATTTTTTTTGTAATCCCATATTACACTGATAGGTTGTCCAATAAACCACCTGTTGGCTCGGTCGTCCTTACCATCCAGCAATTCAGTGATTTTATTCCAGTTTCTGGAGAATAGGCCCGTTACCGACCAAGTAAAGTCTTTTTTGTTGATAGGATAAACACTTAAGGATACCTCAATTCCTTCATTAAGCGTCTTCCCAATATTTTGCCAGATGTTACCGAAACCTGTAGTTTCTGGGAGTTGACGCTGCATTAATAAGTCAACATTGTTGGTGTGATAATATTCAACTGATCCATCCAATTTTCTATTCGAAAGCCCGAAATCAACTCCAAAGTTCCATGTTTTTGAAACTTCCCAGCCTAATGATTTATTTGCTAGTCCATCAGGTTGCCATGTGTAAATTCCGGTCTTGTCCCATGAATAAGTACTGTATTTTAATCTCGTCATGGTTTGGTATGGATCTATTGCCTGGTTGCCGATTTCCCCATAACTTAACCGAAGTTTCAGATTAGAGAATATATTGTTGTCGACCATAAACTGTTCCTCACTCAGCCGCCAAGCTATTGCAACTGAGGGAAAAGTGCGCCATCGGTTTTCTTCAGCTAATCTTGAAGAACCATCAGCTCTTACGGCAAAGTTGACTAAGTATTTACCTTTGTGTTCATATTGTCCTCTTGCCATATAAGACAACAAGCTTGATTTCGAATAATCCGACCAAATATTTCTGTTTAATATGCCCGTCTGTAAAAAATGATAATCCATGTACTGTGCAGGTATATCTTGTGCTGAAGCGCCAATGCCTTCTCTTTTATCTTGGATGGCTTCTATTACAGTGGTTAGTAGTATTTTGTGGTCGTCGCTGATGGTTTTATTGACATTAGCAATAGCATTCCAGGTATAGCCTGTTCCTGCATTTTTTTCCATTTCGGCGTAGTTATACCCAAGATTTTGGTAGCTGGTTTTGGAATCCCGGTAAATGCCATGCTTAAATTCATAAAAATCCAACTTTAAGTTAGTTGTAAGAGTAAGCCAGTCGTAGGGTTTTATATCCGTTTTTAGAATAATGTCACCCATTTTACCGCCACGATCATCAATCAAGTAGCCTTCTTCATAATTCCATAATGCGTTGATATATTTTTCTTTTCCAACTGTCTCTTTTAATCCTTTAGAGGGATTTTCGTCTATATATGGTGTTTCAAAAGGAGACATTCTGCGCATGTTGTCCCACATGTTGTCGGGCCACCCAGTATTCTCCCGGAGGCTTAACCGTGTAATCATTTCAAAATCCAGCCATGACGTAATTTTCATGTTTACATTTGAGTTTAATGTGTGCCTTTGAAAATTTACTGTTTTGTAATAGGAATTGTCATTCTGGAAATTGTAAGAAAGTCTGTAGGCTAAATTTTTAGTTCGGTTGCTGATGCTGATGTTGTTTCCGGAGGAGAAGGACGTTTTGTTGAATAAAGCATTTTGCCAGTCATAATTAATGTTTTTGTCATAGTAGTTGGTAGCCCAAAGCGTATTAAACATTTCAAGTCCTTTTTTGGTGTCGATGTCTGAGTTTTTCCATGCCTCGACATTAGTCGCTCCATGTGTTTGATATCTCATTACATCTCTGATGAGAGCTGCATATTTTTCGGCAGGTTGCATTGGAATAAAGTTATAATGATTCACTCCTGCATATGAATTAAGTTCTAAAGTGAATCTATTAGTTTCTTTGCCTGCTGATTTGGTGGTAATAAGAATTACTCCGTTTGCCGCGCGCGAACCATAAATTGCTGTTGCAGCAGCATCTTTTAAGACCTCCATCGCTGCGATGTCTTCACTGTTTATATTATCCCAGCTTCCTGGCATTCCGTCAATTATCAGAAGCGGATTATTGCTTGCTTTTAGAGATCGACTTCCTCTTATGAGTATTTTGGGGTCTTCTCCTGGCTGGCGTGACGGCAGAACATATACACCAGCCGCCCTTCCCTGCATGGCATCGACTACATTTACTGAAGGAAATCCTTCTATCTCTTCTGTGTTGATTCTGGCACTTGATCCAACAACACTGCTTCTTTGTACTGTTCCATACCCGATAGCAACCACCTCTTCAATACCAACCGTCTCTTCTTCCATTGTCACATTAATACTGATTTGGTTCCCGACCGCTACTTCTTGTGTTTTCATCCCTACAAAAGAGAATACCAAGGTAGTATTGAGGGGGACGTTCCCTAAAGAATAATTTCCGTCGGCACCCGAGACGGTCCCGTTTGTCGTCCCTTTTACCAGTACAGTTACGCCGGGTAAAGGCAAACCTTTGGGATCGTTTACCTTTCCGTTTATTGTTTTTTGTTGTTGTAAACCGGTATTCTCTGATTTATTTTCCGTTCTTTCAATCAGGATGAGCTTGTTGTCCAGTTCTTTAAAGCTGTAAGGTAAATCTTTAAAAGCCTGGGTGAGGATGTCTCCTACCGTTTTGTCATTAATCGACAAGGTGACTTTTTGTGAGACATCCACTTCATCGTTGTTGTAGAAAAAACGGTAACCGGTTTTGTTTTCAATGGTATTGAACAGTTCCTGCAAGGTGGTGTTGTTCAGCTTCAATGATAAGCTGGAAGTTTGCGACCAAACCGAAGCAGATGTTTGCAAACAAAGTGTCAATACAAGCAGCCAGGTTAGTTTCATGACCCGATATAAGTTTTTTAGCGGCCCGGCTTGTCGGCCCGGCAGTTTAGTTAGTAATAATTTCATAAATTTGAGTAGTGTTAAAAGTTAAACTTAGGTTTGATTTTTTGGGAGGAGGGCGGTGGAGCGCTTTCCTCCCTGCTTTTTCATAAATTGGTGTAATCCATAGGCAGTTGTTTTTATTGTTCGGTATAAAAAGTAATTTTATTGTCCTTGATTTGGTAAGCCACATATTTTGACCGGCCAAAGTAGGAGATCACCTCCAGGATGCTTTCGCGTTCGAGCGTGCCGGTAAAGCGACGCGACTTAACCTGCTCGTCGGCAAACTCAATCTCCACATCAAACCATCTTTCCAGTTTATGTTCGAGCTCTTCGAGCGATTGGTTCCGGAAAACCAGCCGGCCGTCTTTCCATTCAGTTTCGGGAGCGAGGTCGTTGATTTTGCTCAGGTCGGTATTTCCGCTCTTTTTGTTGTAAACCAGTTTCTGGTTAGGTTTGATGAGAGTAGAGTTGTCGCCTTGCGTAACTTTCAGGCAGCCAGTAACCAGGGTAGTGGTTGTGGTCTCTTCATCGGAATAGGCTTTCAGGTTGAATTCGGTGCCCAGCACTTCCACTTCAATGTCGCTGGTTTTTACCCGGAAGGGATTTTGAGTTCTTTTTTGTACAGAAAAATAGGCCTCTCCGTCTAAAAAAACCTGACGTGGTCCGTTTTGAAAATTGTTGTTAAAAGTGAGCCGGCTTCCCGAATTGAGGATAACCTGGGAACTATCGGGCAGGACAATCGCCGTTTTGTCGCCCTGCGCACAGGAGATGGTGGTAAACGACCCGGAGAGCGGAGTTGATTTTTTGCCGTAATAGTAACTTAACGGTAAGGCGATCAGCAATAACAAAACAGCAGCGTAGCGAATGAGCCGCGGGATGCGCTGAGGCAAAACGGCTTTCTGGCCCGTGAAACGGATTTTTTGCCGGAATTGCCCGACGGCCCTCTCTACCTCGTAGTGGTCGGCATTCTGTTCGATGCCGGCCGTTAACCAGATCTCCTTAAGATCGTTCAAAAGCTTGCGGTTTTCCGGTTTCTGGTTCAGCCAGTTTTCGATATCTTTTTTCTCTTCCCGGCTCGCCTCTCCGGAAAACAACCGGATAATCATCCGCTGTATGTTTTGATCAAAATGCATAGATATGGTGTTCAAATGAGATGATGCACCAAATGGCAAAAACCCTGTATGGGAAAAAAAAAGATAAATAATATTTCGGACCCAGGTTGTGTTGAGTGGTTTGTTGTTGGTCAATTGTTGGGGATGAGTTTTTTTAGAAAATATTTTTCAGAAAAAGGGAGAGAAGAAATCCGGGCAGATGTGCTTCCAGGTTTTTCCGCAGGGAGGCCAGCGCCCGGGAGAGGTGCATCTCGACGGTTTTTACTGAAAGTCCCATCATTTCGGCAATCTCGCTGATTTTTTTGTTTTCATAGCGTTTCAGCCTGAAGACGGCTTGCTGCTGCGGAGGCAGCAGGTTTACAGACTTTGTGATGGTTTCCGACAGATCTTTCAGGAGGAGGCTTTCGAAAGGAGTTTCCAGCGAAGTGGCAGCCAACCCGATATTTTCAGTTGCCGTATTGCTGAAGAAATCCTCCAGCAGCTCTTCGTTTTTCAACTTTCGCAGGTAGTTGAGCGAATTGTTGCAGACGGCCTGAAAAAGATAAGCTTTGAGAGAGGAGTGGATTTCGAGGGACGTACGGTTGCGCCAGATGTTGAAAAAGGTTTCCGAAACAATCTCTTCGGCAATCTCTTTTCGGCCAACATAGCGCCGGGCATACGCACAAAGCGGTACATAATAGGTCCGGAAAAGAAAAACATACGTCTCCTCGTCTCCTTTCTTAAGTTTATTGGCGATATAGTTTAGTTCGCTATCCATTTTCAGATTGCCTAAATTACTATTTTTTGGTTTGCCGAAGAGAAACTTTCCTGAACGTTCGGATTTGCCTTTTAAATCAGGCGGGAGAAGTTCGAGATTTGTTTCAGATGTAAAAAACGTTGAAATGTTTATCTGCCCCTCTCTTATCATTCATTGCCGAACATCGTTAAATTTGTCGTAAACCTGAAATTTAACTGCGATGAAACGTTGTTTGGTACTACTCTTTTGCTGTTCGGTTCTCTTTTCATGTGATCACACGAAAAGAGAATCCCGGAGCCCCGAGGAAACTGCCCGCGATCAGCGAATGGCCTGGTGGCGGGAGGCCCGTTTCGGGATGTTCATTCACTGGGGGTTATATGCTATTCCGGCCGGAGAATGGAAAGGGGAGGAGGTGCCGGGCATCAGCGAATGGGTGATGGCCCGTGCCGCGATTCCGGTCAGCGAATATGAGCAGCTGGCTGCGCAGTTCAATCCGAAGCAATTTAATGCCGATGCCTGGGTAAAACTGGCCCGGGATGCCGGCATGAAATATATTGTCATCACGGCCAAGCATCACGATGGTTTTGCCATGTTCGACTCCGAAGCGAGCCTGTACAATGTAACAGACGCCACGCCTTTCGGGCGCGATCCGCTGAAAGAGCTGGCTGAAGCGTGCCGCAAATACCAGATGAAACTGGGCGTCTACTATTCCCAGGCTCAGGACTGGCACGAGCCGGGCGGAACCTATTTTAATATGGAAGAGGGAAAACCACACTGGGACCCGGCGCTCCCGCGGGAGCCCCTGATGAAATATATCGAGGAAAAGGCGGTTCCGCAGGTTAAAGAGATTCTGAGCAAATATGGGGATATCGCTGTTATCTGGTGGGATACTCCCATCGGGATGACTGAAGAAGCGGCAAAAAAACTGAAGGAGGTTACCGACCAGTATCCCAACCTGATTATGAACAACCGGCTTTATCGTCCCTGGCCCGGTGATTTTTCAACCCCCGAGCAACATATTCCTCCTGCCAGCCCCGGCGACGACTGGGAGGTTTGCATGACCATGAATACCAGTTGGGGGTTCAAACGCAATGATCAAAACTGGAAGTCATCCCAAACCCTGATTCGCATGTTGGTTGATATTGCCAGCAAAGGGGGAAACCTGTTGTTGAATGTCGGGCCCGATGCCACAGGGCAGATTCCCGATTCGAGTGTTTTTCGTCTGCAGGAGATTGGTCACTGGATGGAGAAGAACGGCGAGTCGATTTATGGAACGGTGGCCGGTCCGTTTTTTAAGCTTCCCTGGGGACGCTGTACTCAAAAAATCAAAAATCAGGAAACCATCCTCTACCTGCATGTTTTCGAATGGCCCAAAGACCAGACTCTGCGGGTCCCGGGAATTAGCGCCCGAATAAAGGATGTTTACCTGGTGTCGAACCCAAAACAAAAATTTGGATTTCTGTTTGAAGACGGGGATCTGCTTATTCGTACCCCCAATGCTACGTTTGATCCGGTAAATACGGTGATTGCGGTCAAAGCGCGCGGGAAGGTCAAAATTGCCAGCAACATGCCGGTTTTGCAAGCAGGAAAGGTGTTGTTAACGGCCGATTTTGCGGACCTGCACAACCCGGGGTATGGTATTCAGGCAGCAGTGACCGGCAAGGGAACAGCGGCGTACCTTACCCGTTGGGACGATAGCCGGGCGCGTTTGGAATGGCTGTTTAACACCAGCGAAAAGGGGATATTTCAGTGTTTTGCGCAGGTGAAGTCGGCAGGTGAAAACCGGATCAGGATTAAAGCCGGCACCCACAAACCGGTTGAACTGGTAGTGCCTGCAACCGATGGAGAATGGAGCCGCCAGCTGTTGGGGGAAATAAAACTCGATACCACCGGGGTAACCCTGTTCGACCTTCGGCCCGTGCAGGAAAACTGGACGGGTTTTGAACTGGGGACGGTTGAGTTGGTTAAAAAATAGCCAATGCCTGGCGGACGCCTCTCCCGGATTTCAGGGAGCTGCCTGATAGGCCGGATTGGGAGAAGGCAGTTGTCCGTTGGCCTCTTTCAGTAATTGTTCCAGTTCTGCTTTCATTGCATCTCTCTTTTCAGGCATCTGGGCGGCCAGGTCATCTGTTTCGTAAGGATCGGCGGCCAGGTTAAACAGTTCCGTATAGTTTTCTTCGTAGTGCACCACAATTTTCCAGTCTCCGTTTCGGTAGGCCGATCCGGGTTTCCAGCCGCTGCCATGGTAGTGCGGAAAGTGCCAGAAAAGTTTTTCGCGATCAAGGGGTTGGTCGCGGGTAAGCAGGGGAACCAGATTCTGCCCGTCATTAGCGGGAGCATTAATTTTTGCCAGGTTCAGGATGGTGGGAAAAAAATCCATGCTGATAACCGGTGTTCCGCTAACCGTTCCGGGATTTTTCAGTCCGGGCCCAGCAATGATCAACGGAACCCTGATACCACCTTCGTAACACCAGCCTTTGCCAGCCCGGAGCGGATCGTTGCAGGTGGGAGCTTCGCCGCGCCGCAGGGTTGACAGCCCTCCATTGTCGCTGGTGAAAATGATCCATGTGTTTTTATCCAGTCCTTGGTTGCGAAGGGTTTCCACTATTCTGCCCACGTTTTCATCCATCGCTGCCACCATGGAGGCATAAACAGCATTATCCTGTCTGGGGTGGGTAAAACCTTCACCTTCCGGGTGGGCAGGCACATCGTAAAAACCCATTTTCTCCCGTTTCTCCCGAAAGTGTTCAAAATGTTTTTTTGCGGCCTGTAAAGGGGTATGTACGGTGTAAAAAGAGAGATAGAGCAGGAAAGGGCGGTTGCTGTTCTCCTTGATAAAGCGGATGCTTTCGTCGGTTAGCCGGTCGGTGAGGTATTCTCCTTCGGGACCGTCGGTCAGCCGGGGATTTTTATAGGGTGAATAATAACTCACCGGACTCCCTTTATGGTATCCGCCAATATTAAGGTCGAACCCCTGGTTTTCAGGAAAAAAACCGGTGTCGCCAAGGTGCCACTTCCCGATGTAGCCGGTTCGGTAGCCTTTCTGGTGAAGCAGTTCGGCAAATGTAATTTCCGCAAGATCCAGCTCGTTGCGATCGGCAGGGCCCAGTAGCGGACGGTCCTGGGGATCATCACCCGGAATCCAGTCGGTGATGGAGACCCGGGTGGGATACTTCCCGGTAAGTAAACTTGCCCGGGTAGGACTGCATACCGGCGAAGCAGCATAAGCCTGCGTAAACCGGATGCCGCTTTCGGCCAAGCGGTCGATGTTGGGCGTTTCGTAGAAAGAGGCCGGATTGTTGCAGGCCACATCCGCCCAGCCTAAATCATCAACCAGGATAAATACAAAGTTGGGCTGCTCTTTCTGAATACCGCACCCCGCAGCCAGTAACGCAATTGTGGATAATGCCGAATTTCTGAAAGCCGGATTCATATTTGAAATTTTTATAAAAGTATGAAAAGATTGAATCCTTTTTATCCGCTCTAAATTTTGGTTTTACTTTTCTTTCCTTATTGTTTTTCAGTTGTTTTCTAAAAAACGACCTGTTGAAAAATCCATAAGTGCTCTTTTTTCGGGCGATTATTTTTGCAATCGATTGCAACTTGTTTAATTTTTTCTACATTTGAACCATGAGGAATAAGTGAATTTTAAAAAAGAGGATGAAGCAAAAGGTGCTTGTGCTGATAGCTTTAAGTTAGAATTTCAGATCGCAGCCCGGGTGTTTTACATCAAATGAAGAGCGCCATTCGAAAGGGTTTCGGTGTTACGGCAGCTCCGGCTAATTGGAGTAATAAGAGTTTTATGAATAAACTAACTCAACTGAATAAACTAAACTCTTTATGCAAATAAGAACGTGTGCAGATTCAATTTTTAAGCAGTTATTTTTCACCTATTGGGGCAATGACTGTAACCTTCTCTCAGAAAAATTTAATCCAGATTTTGTAAAAAGGAATTTGAAAGGTTTTGTCCGTGGTTGCGGACAATACGAATCCTCTCCGGGCCGAACCCAGGGGAGTACGGTGTTGCTGTTTGTTAAAGGTTTGACTGATTTGTAAGTTTTTGTAAATCAATTAATTCTGTAATATAAATTGTTATGCAAGAGAACTAAATTTTTTTTAACTGTGTGACTATGAAAAAAAACAAAATGCAAAAAGCTCCTTGCCTGAGTAAAGGCAAACCATGGTCCGGAAAAGTTATTATGCTGGCAATCCTGTTGGTATTGTCGGGAATAATACCTGCCGAAGCTGGTTTCTTTGCCGGGGCAAATTCGCAGCAAAGTGCTGCACAGCAGCAGAAAAAGGTGACCGGTAAGGTTAAGGATGAGAAAGGTGAGCCGCTTCCCGGTGTTAACATCGTGGTAAAAGGGACAACCAACGGAACAATTACCGATTTTGACGGGAATTATTCGCTCAACGTTACGGACAATGCCGTTCTGGCGTTTACTTTCGTCGGGTTTATTACCCAGGAAGTCGCGGTGGGCAACCAGGTAACGATTAATGTTACGCTTCGCGAAGACATTAAAAGTTTTGAAGAGGTGGTGGTCGTGGGTTTTGGGACCCAAAAGAAAGTGAACATGACGGGTGCCGTTTCGGCCGTAAAAATCGACGAAAAGATTACCAGCCGTACATTAACCAACGTTTCCTCAGGGATGCAGGGGATGGTTCCGGGCCTGGCAGTCAGCCAGAACTCGGGAATGGCCGGTAAAAACGACGTGTCGTTGATGATTCGTGGGTTGGGAACCGTAAACAATGCCAACCCGCTGATCGTGGTGGACGGGATGCCCGACGTGGATATCAACCGGTTGAACATGAATGATATCGAAAGTATTTCGGTGCTGAAAGATGCGACTTCGTCGGCCGTTTATGGTTCGCGTGCTGCCAACGGGGTAATTCTGATCACCACCAAGTCGGGAAAAGGTCAGGACAAAACCCGGATCAATGTTTCCAGTTCCTATGCGATGGAGCATCCGACCAAGGCTTACTCTTTCATGGCCGACTACCCGCGTGCCCTGACGCTTCATCAACGGAACTCTTTAGTGGGCACCCTGCGTTCAAACTTAAATTTCAAAGACGGAACCATCGACCAGTGGCTCGCGCTGGGGATGATCGATCCGTTGCGGTATCCCAACACGGATGTGTGGGACATCATTATGCGCAACGGCCAGGTGCAGAACCATAATGTTTCGGCTTCGGGAAGCAACGACAAATCCAACTTCTTTATCTCTGTCGGCGTGATGGACGAAAAAGGGTTGCAGATCAACAATGACTACACCCGCTACAACGCCCGCTTCAATTACGATTACAAGTTGCGGGACAATATGAATGTGGGAGCCAAATTTGCCGGCAACTGGTCGAAATATACCTATGCCCTGGATGATGGATTTACCGACGACAACTCGTCCAACACAGCCGGATTCGATATGCAGTACGCCATTTCGGGGATCACACCGTATGATCCGGCAACCGGTTATTTTGGCGGGGTTATGGCTTACAGCGAAGACGCGCAGGCTTACAACCCTTATACTTTATATATTAATAACCTGAACTATCAGAACCGGCAGGAGGCCAACGTCAGCGGTTACTGGGACTGGTCGCCCATTAAAGGGTTGACTGCCCGCGTGGATTATGCGTTGAATTATTACAACCAGTTCCGTTGGTCGGCCAACATGCCCAACCGTTCGTACAACTTCCAGACCCAGAGCTTTGGTTCGAGGGTTTATGTTGGCGAAAACGCCGGAGTTGGCAACTATACCAATACCGGTTACAAAACCCAGCTGAATGGCCGTCTGGATTACAACGTGACCATTGCAACCAATCACGAATTCAGCGCACTGTTTGTTTACAGCGAAGAATATTGGTATAACCGCTACCAGATGAGTTCGCGCAACGACCGGCTGCACCCTTCGCTGCACGAGATTGACGCCGCCCTGACCGAAATTATGGGAACCGGTGGAAACTCCAACGAAGAGGGGCTGCTTTCCTACATCGGACGATTGAACTATTCGGCTTTCAGTAAATATCTTTTCGAAGCCAACTTCCGTTACGACGGCTCGTCGAAGTTTTTGGATGGCCGGCGTTATGGGTTCTTCCCGTCAGCTTCCGTCGGATGGCGTTTTACGGAAGAGAATTTCATTAAACCGTTGACAGACGGATGGCTCACCAGCGGGAAATTCCGCTTCTCCTACGGAGGATTGGGAAATAACAGCGGGGTTGGCCGTTACGAACAGCAGGAAACACTGGAGGCCGGACACTATATGATCGGCGGCAATATTGCAAAAGGGCTGGTTTATAGCCAGATGGTTAACAAGATGCTTTCCTGGGAAAGTACCTATGTGATGAACATGGGGCTGGATCTGGGATTCCTGGATAACCGGCTGACGGCCGAACTGGATTATTACGACCGGTTAACTGTCGATATGCTCCGGCCGTCCGATATGTCGCTTCTGCTTTCGGGAGCTTACAACGCACCGCGTCAGAATATCGGTGAGCTGCGCAACCGCGGGGTGGAAGGTAACTTCACCTGGAGAGACAAAATCAAAGACTTCAACTATTCGGTCAACCTGAATGCTTCTTACAATACCACGGTCCTGGAAAAATGGAACGAATTTTTGGGTAAAGGCTGGGTTTTCCTGAATATGCCCTACCACTTCCTCTACACTTATGAAGACAGCGGCATTGCCCAAACCTGGCAGGATGTGTACAGCGCAACGCCGCAGGGCGCTTCGCCCGGCGATATTCTGCGCAAAGATATCAACGGCGACGGCCGGATTACCGGCGAGGACAAAAAGGCCTATCCCCGCATCCAGCGCGACCGCCCGACCACCAACTTTGCCATGAATTTTAATGCCTCCTGGAAAGGATTCGACCTGGCTGTGCTGCTGCAAGGTGCTGCCGGACGCAAAAATTACTGGATCAACATCTACAACAACGTAAACTTCGGAGCCCAGCGCTACGCCTCAACCTGGGACCACTGGAACAAACCGTGGAACTGGGAAAACCGCAACGGAGAGTGGCCCCGCCTGGGCGGAAATGCCAACCGTGAGGAGACCTCCTTCTGGCTGGACGACCTGAGCTACATCCGGCTGAAGAACATCCAGCTGGGTTACACCCTGCCTAAAAACTGGCTGCAGAAAGTGGGCATCGACAATGTCCGGATTTACGGAACTACCGAAAACCTGGCTACCCTGACCAAATTCCGCGGCCTCGATCCCGAAAAGATGGGGCACGCCAGTGACGCCTATCCGCTGAATAAATCGTTCTCGCTTGGTATTAACATCGGAATCTAAAAAAGAATGTTGTTATGAAAAAAATGAATTCAAAAATCATATTGATAGCTATTTGTGCTGGATTGACGCTTTTTAACGGTTCCTGTACGAAAGATTTGCTGGATCAACAATCTACCGTTGATTTGTCAACAGATGCTTTCTGGAAAACAGAAGCAGATGCTACGATTGCCCTGATGGGAGCCTACTCTGCGGTCAGGCCGCTTTTCGACCGCGACTACTATTTTGACGGGCAGGGAGAATATGTCCGGGTGAGAAGCAATACGCTCAGCACGGTCAATGACAACCTCCAGAAAGGAGATGCCTATCGCGCAGGAAGTGGCGGATATGACCCCACGGGCTATGGCGACGACTTCGATAAAATGTACCGCTACCTGTATGGTGGGGTAAACCGCACCAACTATGTGATTGAAAACGTGAAGAAGATGTTGCCCGCAGCCTCCGAATCGTCACGTCCGGGGCTGGAAGCCATCATTGGCGAAGCAAAGCTGTTGCGCGGGATGGTTTACTTCCGCCTGATCTCAATGTGGGGCGACGTACCCTACTTCACCAAGGTTTTTAACAGCGATACCAAACATGAAACAGAAACTATGGCCCGGACTCCAATCGCTCAGGTTAAGGATTCCATCCTGGCCGATTTCACCTACGCTTTCGAAAAACTGCCGAATAAAGGTTCAGCGGTAGGCCGCGCCGGCAAACCAGCCGCTTTGGCTTTCCGGGGTAAACTGCAACTTTACTGGGCCTGCTGGAACAAGTTTGGATGGCCTGAACTGGATACCTTCACGCCCGATCCGGCTGCCGCAACAGCTGCTTATGCCGCCGCTGCTGCCGATTTTAAATCGGTGATTGAAGATTACGGGCTTAAACTGTTCCGCAATGGCGAACCCGGCGAATGGGGAACCATGGGGAATGCCGAGGTCTTACCCAACTACTACTATCTGTTCATCCCTTCCACCGGAAACCCCAATGACGATGGGGAAATGATCATGGTCTTTACGCACGGTGGTACCGGAACCGGTCAGGGTGAGGAGTTAATGCGCGATGTGGCTGGCCGTTCACACGAAGGGTCGCAGTGCTGGGTACACCCGCGTTACGAAATTGCCGATCGTTATCAATCGACCATCACCGGCGATTTTGCAGATAAACTGATCCCGACCAACCCCTCTGTTGCCGGCGCCCGCACCAAGCTCAATTCGGCTGTAAACCCGCAGAGTTATGCCAACCGCGACTACCGGATGAAAGCTTCCATCATGTGGGATTATGAAATGAGTGTCGGATTGACCTCGCTGAAAGTTACCGACTGGGTACCTTTTATCTACAAAACCTGGAACGTGGAAACCAAAATCGGAGACCAAAAATACATCAGCTACAATACCGACGGATGTAACTCAGGGTATGTCTTCCGCAAATTCCTCCGCAACTATGGCGGACAGGGACGCAGCGACGGCGATTACAACTGGCCGGTGATGCGCCTGGCCGACGTGTACCTGATGTATGCCGAAGCTACCAACGAGGTCAACGGACCACAGGCCGACGCCATTGCGCTGGTTAATAAAATCCGCCGCCGTGGTAACCTGCCTGCCCTGAATCCTGAAAAAACAGCGACCAAAGAAGCGTTCTTCGAAGCGATTGAACAGGAGCGGATCGTGGAACTGCTGGGCGAAGGACACCGCGGCTTTGATCTTCGCCGCTGGCGTGCCATCGAAAGAGTCTGGGCTCCCCCTTACGACGGGAATGGCGTGTGGAGAATCGACACCCACGGCGCCAACCAGCAGCGCTATTACCAGAATACGCAGGAGCTGACCTATCAGCGAAATTACATTTTCCGTATTCCGCCGGCCGAACGTGAGCGCAACCCGAACCTGACCCAGAACATACCGTGGTTGTAACCGTGGGTCAATTGTGTAAAACTTTAAAAAACAATGCAATGAAAAAATATTTGATAATACCAGTTGCGATTTTATTGACAGCATGGGCCTGGGTCAGTTGCACCGATTTTCCGGTTGATGAAGACGGTTTGCTGATCACTGACCGGGCAGAATGTTATGTGAGCAATTTCGATCTGTTGGGAACCGATTTCCAGACCGTTCGGGTCTCGGCGCCCACCATCGATACAACGGCTCAAACGATCAACATCAAGGTGTTCTATGGTACCGACCTGAAAAGTCTTTGGCCACAGTTTAGCCTGGTTACCGATGCCAAACTCGATCCGAAAATTACCGGGTTTGTGGACTTCTCCGATTTGTCGAATCCTAAAAAATGGACCGTAATCTCGGGTAACCGGAAGGTGAAAAAGACTTATACCGTTTATGTTACCGTTCAAGAAAAACCTTAAAATAACTGACTATGCAACGAAAATATTATAGTATAACCCTTCTGCTTTTGCTGGTCGTTTTCTTCAATGGCTGTAAAGAGGAAGAATATGCACTGCCCGAGGCCAAAACCCAATTGCAGAACGAATGTATCAAACGCAGTTTAGGTCCGAACGTTGTCGGATTGGACCTTGAATTTGTGTATGCCATGGCGCTGGGCTACAACGCCGGCAAAATCACTTCAGCCCAGGTTGAAGCCTCAATTCCCGGCGCCTCCGGAACCTACCTGGAACACCGGTCGTTCTATACCAACGGCAGTGGGGTGGATGTCCCGGTTACGGTTGGAAATCCTTCGGTAACCACTGGCGCCAAAACCGAGGTCGTCTTCACCAAAGACACCTGCGCCGCTGCTCTGCGCTATTTCTACATCATCCCGGAAGAGGCGCGGGGAAAAGAGGTGACTTTCACCTTCTCGGCCAAAGCCAGCACCGGCGAAACCGTCTCTTACAAGATGGGACCCTATCAGATTGCCAAAATGGATATGAAACTCGACCTGGTACTCAGCGACAACAACAAGATGTACCTGTCGGTTGCCGACATGGCTGTTTACAATGCCGCCGAAGCGGCTGCCAACGCCGATAAAATCGACCTCGTATACCTTTACCGGTCAATTTCGGGGATCACCTTTGCCCATGCTTTGGCTGCTCCGGCTGCCAATCCCGAATATCTGCCCGGCATCACCCTGCCGGCGGGTGCCGCCAACAATACGAAGTATCTCAAAGTTTACGGCTTGAGAGACCGTCACCTGGCCCGCCTCCAATACGGGATTTATGTGGATGATGTGGATTTCGAAAAAATCGACTTCACCAATGCCACCAATTACGGCCTCAACATGAAAGTTGAATCAGGCGCCTGGGTAGAAACCGCCGATGGAAAATACCGGGCATACATTTTTGTCAACAAAGTTGACAATGGCAAAAAAGAGATGACCGTCAGTGTCAAACGTTACGCAATGAAGTAGTTGCGGGATATAAAAAGCCATTGTGCCGGTTTGGTTTCCGGTACAATGGCTTTTATTTTCATCTGTTTTTTCTTGTTTTTACGATAAATAATAATCTTTTTTAAGGATTCATAATGGGAGAGACTGGTTAATTGTTGCAAGGTTTCTGTAAAGAAAAAAGATAGTGCCGCTGGGCCGGATAACAGCTATTCCTTCGCATTGGCAAGGAAAACAGCTCTTTCATATTACAACTAAACTAAATGAAAACGTCGTCAAACCTGCGACTCCCGAAGAACACACCGGATCTCCGTCGGATCGGTCATTTTTTGTTGAAATTTTCCCGGCTGGCAGCCGCATGTCTCATTTGGACAGGACTATCAGCTGTACCGGTTTTTGCCGCACCACTGCAGGAACCCGTACAGGATCCCGCCAGCTGCAGTCTGCTGCTTTCTCGTCTCGACCTGGAAAAACCCGGACTGGAAAAGGTGAAAGCCGCCGTCAACCATCCCGAAATAGCGGCAGCAGAGTTGCTGGCCTTTTACCGTTCGCGCACTTCGGTAAAACATCCGGTTGACCGTTCGCAGAAAGGAGCCTCACGGGGCAACTGTGCTTCAAACAACGATCTGGAGACAGCCGACCAGGCCCTGAAACACATTTTTGTGGGACAACCCGCCTACCCGCCCCACTTTTGCGGCGAGGAGATCAACTGGGGGAGCCGCCCCGTCCCCGACAACGAGTGGGTGTGGCAGCTGAACCGGATGTATTTCTGGGATGCCATGGCGCTGGCTTACTGGCACACCGGCGACGAAAAATATGCGCAGGAGTGGTGTTACCAGCTGACCGACTGGGTACGGAAAAATCCCCGCGATGAAGCGCATGGTTACGCCTGGCGCTCCATTGAAGCCGGTATCCGCGGTTACCGCTGGACGGGGCTCTTCCAGCGTTTTATCGACTCCCCGGCCTTCACACCCGCCGTGCTGGTCAGCTTTCTGAATAGTTGTTACGACCACGCCTCCTATTTGATGACCCGCTACACCAAAGGCAGCAATTGGGCCCTGATGGAAGCTGAAGGAATGGCTTTTATCGCCTTCACTTTTCCTGAATTTAAAGCGGCCGGCTCCTGGAAGGAAGAAGCCATCAGCCGGCTCAACCAGGAGATTGAAAACCAGGTTTACCCCGACGGTCACCAACGTGAGTTGGCCATTGGCTACCACCTGGGATGTATCGGGTGGTTTGACCGGACGCTCGAATTGGCCAAAATGAACGGCCTGGAGCACGCCTTTCCCCCTTCCTACCGGTCAACCATCGAAAAGATGTGCGAAGTGCCCCTGAAACTGGGAATGCCCGACGGCTCAAACACCCAGTTTGGCGATTCGTGGAAAGGAAATCCCGGGCAAAACTGGGGAAACCTGAAACGATGGGCGAAAACCTTCGGCAGGGACGATTTTTTGTATGTCGCCACTGAAGGGAAAGAGGGGAAAAAGCCTGCGGAAACCGCTTTTGCATTAGACAAAAGTGGATTGTACTCCCTGCGCAGCGGATGGGATAAAAATGACATCTGCCTGGTGCTGAAATGTGGCCCTGATGGGGGCGGACACTGTCAGCCCGACAATGGCACCTTCGAACTGTATGCCGGCGGCCGCCACCTGATGCCCGATGCCGGAAGCTACATCTACAGCGGCGACCCCGTGAACCGGGCCTGGTTTCGCCAGACCAAAGTCCATCAAACGCTTACCCTGGATGAAAAAAATACCAGCTACGCCCCCCGGCTGCTGCTTTGGCAACCCGGCGCAAAGCTGGATGTGCTGGTGGTGGAAAATGCCGGATATCCTGATCTGACCCACCGGCGCGCCCTCTTTTTTGTCGACAGGAAATATTTTGTAATTGTCGATGAGGCGTTTGGCGAAGGTAACGGAAACGTTGACATCCACTTTCAGTTTGCCCCGGGAGCCGCCAGCTTTGACCATCAACAGCTGACCGCCCGTACCGCTTTTGAGGAGGGCTGGAACGTGCTGGTACAAACCGTTGCCCAGGATGGATTGAAAATGGAAGAAGAGGAGGGCCAGGTTTCTTTTCTCTACACGAAGAAAGAACCCCGGCCGGCTTTTCGGTATCGCCTGCGCAAAGAAACCCGGGGCGTCCGCTTTGTAACGGTGGTGGCTCCCTACTCCGGAGAAGCTCCGGACATCAAGGTTAAAATCATGGGGAAACCCGAAATCGGGGGGAGCCGCCTCTCCCTGAAAGTGTCGGAAAACGGAAGATCGAAACGGATCGGATATGATTTTTCAACAAACTGATGATCTGAAAAAACCGGTAAGATGAACAAGAAGCTTTTTATAGTTTTGGTCATTTGGGCGGGAGCACTCCTGCTGGGGAGCAGCGCCACGGCGCAAAAGTTTATTCATCCGGGAATTGACCAAACCCGCGAAGATTTGGAATATCTGAAAAAGTTGGTGTCAGCAGGAAAACAACCCTGGAAAAACGCCTTTGACAGCCTGAAAGGAAAGACCAACCTGGCTTATGTTGTCAAGCCGCACGCCCATGTGCTGCGCGGACCGTATGGCCGGCCCAACATCGGCGGCGACGATTTGTCCAAAAGCGCCGATCTGGCCTACAACTGCGCCCTGTTGTGGTACCTGACCGACGACAAGAGGTATGCCGACAAAGCGATTGAGGTGATCAACGCCTGGTCGCCGGTTTTGTGGGACTTTGATTACAACGACGCCAAGCTGCTTGCCGGCTGGACCGGTCACCAGTTTTGCAATGCCGCCGAAATATTGCGCTGCACCAATTCGGGCTGGCAGCCGCAGGACCAGGAGCGTTTTTCCAATATGCTGATGAACGTTTATTACCCGTTGATGCGCTACTACTTTCCGCAGGCCAACGGCAACTGGGACGGCGCAATCATCCATTCCATCCTGGCTATTGCCATTTTTACCGATAACCGCGAAATGTTTGACAACGCCATCGACCACTTTTTGCATGGGCCGGTCAACGGAAGTCTTTTTAAATATATCTATCCCAGCGGACAGTGCCAGGAGAGCATGCGCGACCAGGCTCACGTTCAGCTCGGCCTGGGCGAGTTTGCCGGTGCCGCCCAGATTGCCTTCACACAGGGGGTCGACCTTTTTTCGATCGCCGGAAACCGTATTGCGCTGGGATTTGAATACACCGCACAGTTTTTAATGGGAGAGACGCCGCACAGCTATGGACAAATTTCGGAACGTGCCAAAACCCTGCGCGATGATTATGAATATGTGTATCGTCATTACACCGCCCTGGGAGTTGACGTTCCCTACACCAAACTGGCTGCCGACTCCATCCGGGCGAAGGCGACCCGCAGTGTGCTGACTGCCGTCCGGGCACCCTCCGGCAAAAAAGTTTCCCGGCAGGGAGCACCCCAACCCTCGCCAATTGCTTTTCCGGCCGGAGCAATGGAGAAGGCTGTGGCAAAGGTTCCGGGCAATGCTGTTCGCGTCCTTGCGGGAGAGTCGATCCAGGAAGCGCTTGATCAGGCAGCCGGCCGGAATGGCTGGGTGGTTGCCGCTGCCGGGTTGCACAAGCTGCCCGGAACATTGAAAATCCCCAGCGGCGTGACCCTGTCGGGCGAAGGATTACAAACGGTGCTGTTTCTCGATCCGGCGGCCGGCGTGCGGGAGGCGATGGTCAATGCAGCCGGTGATTTGCACGACGTAACCATCTGCGACCTGGTGGTGGAGGGCGCTGCCGATCCCGATCCGGGAAGCGACCCCAACAGCCGCCGCTCTTTCCGTAGTACGGCCAACCGCGGGGGGATCATGTTTCTGGGGCAATCGGAAGGCGCCATGAAAAACATCCGTTTTTCCAACCTCACCGTGCGCAACTGTACCTACAATGGCGTGTTTGTCAGTGGCGCCGAAAAGGTGAAGGTAACCGGCTGTGACCTGAGCGAAAACGGATCGAGTGTGGTGCCCGGGCCCAGATTGCAGCACAACCTGCTGCTGACCCACTGCTCGGAAGTGGTGGTGAAAGATTGCCGGCTGGTTACCTCGCCACACGGCAGCGGCGTAGTCCTGGCACACTGCAGCAACGCCCTCGTCGAAAGTTGCGAAGTGGCCCGAAACGCCTACTACGGAATTTTGATTACCGAAAGCGCCAACATCCGGATAACCGGTAACCTGGTGGAGGGGAACGACTGCAGCGGAGTCATGGCCGAATTCCTTTCCCGCGGTTCGGAAAATATTACCGTCGCCAATAACCTGATTCATTATAACAACGGCTTTGGCGTGGAGGCTTATGCCGTCAGAAACCTGAAATCGGAAAAGAATGCGTATGCCGGGAACGGCAAAACTGCCGGACAGGAGAAAATCAGCAGCGAAAAAAAGATCGTCATGCCGTAAATACGATGCGGGCGTAAAGAGCTGCGGAACTGCCGCCGGCGATTTAGAAACCAGAATATTACAGAAGCGACAATATTAAATCTTCAGGATATGAAAATGAGAATGGGATATTTTTTAGGAGTTCTGCTGTTGATGGTGTTTTTTTCAACAGGGAGCGCCGCACCATCTGATTTTGAGGTCATCAAAAAGCGGGTGACTGAAACGCTGATGCGGGGAAGTGCAGACGATGCCCTGATTGAAACGCTGGTTGGTACCTTCCGGCCCGACAGTACCTGGCCCGGAATCGACTACCAGGATCTCTCCAACGAGGGGTTTCAGCACAGCCGTCATTCGGCCAACATGGTGCTCCTGGCCCGGGCTTACAAAACCAAAGCTTCGGCCTACTACAAAAGTAAAAAGGTAAAAGCCACCATCCAGGCGGCGCTCGGTTTTTGGGTGCGCCACGATTTTATCTGTCAGAACTGGTGGCACAACCAGATCGGAACGCCCGACAACCTGGTTACCTTAATGTTGCTGGTTGGCAACGAACTGCCCAAAGAGCTTGTTGACGGAGCACAGCCGATTATCGGCAGGGCCCACCTCACGGCCTCGGGCGCGCGGCCCAGCGGCGACCGGATCAAAATTGCCGGAATCCTCGCCAAAAACCTGCTGTTCCTGGGTGATCAGAAACAGTTCGACGAGGTGGTCAAAGTGATTGAAGGGGAGATCAAATTCAGCACCGGCCAGCGCGGGTTACAGCACGATTTCAGCTTTCATCACCGCGAAGACCGGGTCAACAACACGCTCTCCTACGGATTGGGTTATGCCGATGCTTTTGCCGAATGGGCGGCATACGTGGCCGGCACGCAATATGCCTTTTCGAAAGAAAAGATCAGCCAGCTCGTCGATTATTACCTCGACGGAATCTGCAAACAGATGGTTTATGGAAAATTTCATGATCCGGGAACCAAAAACCGTGACATCTCCCGGCGGGAAGGAGACGGGGCAATGGGGACCTCCACTCTGGAAAGGCTGATAAAAGCGTCGGATTACCGGAAAACGGAACTCGAAGAGATGGCCCGGATCAGGCGGGGGGAAGCCCAGCCAACCCTGTCATTCGGGAAATTTTTCTGGCAAACCGAACATTACGTCCACCAGCGTCCCGGCTATTTTACCTCGGTGCGGATGCATTCAACCCGAAACCATAACATGGAGGTGCCCTACAACAGCGAAGGATTGCTGAACCACCACCGCGGCGACGGGACCAACCACCTCTCGGTCAGGGGCGACGAATATCAGAATATCGCGCCGGTTTTCGACTGGCAGAAAATACCCGGTACCACCATTTTGCAAAAACCGGAACTGCCGCTGCCCGGCGAGATACAGAAAGAGGGGCTGACCGATTTTGTGGGAGCCGTTACCGACGGGAGGTACGGGGCCGTAGCCTACGACTTTAAAAGTCCGCACGATCCGTTGGCTGCCAAAAAAGCGTGGTTCTTTTTTGATGAGGAGTACGTCTGTCTGGGAACGGGAATTTCGGCCCGCAGCCCGCTGCCGGTGTCCACCACCGTGAATCAGTGTCTGTTGCAGGGCGAGGTGGTTGTGAAGGCCGGAAGCCGGAAATCAACCGCAGCGCCAGGCGAACACAAATGGGACGACGTCAGCTGGATTTACCACGACGGAGTGGGGTACCTCTTTCCGGAACCCGCGGAGGTAAACCTTTCGAACCAGGCGCAAAACGGCAGCTGGTTTAAAATTAACAAACAAACCACCTCTCCGAAAGAAGAGGTCAGCCGGGAGGTGTTCAAGTTGTGGATCAGTCACGGAACACGGGTGACAAATGGGGCCTACCAGTACGTGATTGTTCCGTCAACGACCCTGCAGAAGCTTGAAGCAGCGCCGGCAAACCGGAATATCGAAATTCTTTCGAACAGTAACGAGGTGCAGGCCGTGAAACACCACGGGCTGAACATCTGCCAGGCGCTCTTTTTCAGTTCCGGAGAAATTAAGGTAGCCGACGGCCTGAAAGTCGGGATCGACAGTCCGGGCCTGGTAATGGTGAAAACCGACGGCAATACAATCAAAGAGCTTTCCGTAGCCGATCCGTCCCGCAAGCTGCGCCGGATCCACCTCACCGTTTCGCGGAAAACCGAAGGTAGCGGCGAACATTTTAAAGCTTCGTGGAACGCTGCCCGCGGGGTCAGCGAAATTGCTGTCGACCTGCCGCAAACGGTTTATGCCGGACAAAGCGTTACCATCCGGTTGTAAGAAACGTCCGCAACGGGCGGAAGAATGACTAAAAAGAATGAAAATGAAAAAGACGATTTCCTTGCTTTTTTTCCTGTTGGTTTTTTTGACAACCAACTCCTGCAATAAAAACGACTCCCTCGCGCCGGCTGAGGCTAACCCGAAAAACGGCCATCCGCGCATTTTACTCCTGGAAGGCGAAGAGCAGCAGATTAAAGAGCTGATCGCTGCCGATGCCACCTGGCGAAAAATGCACACGGCCATCCTCGAAGAGTGCGACAAAACTCTTACCAAGCCTGAGCTTACGCGGGTGATGGTTGGTCGGCGGCTGCTCTCCACTTCGCGCGAGCTGCTGAAGAGGGTTTTCTATCTTTCGTATGGGTACCGCATGACCGGCGACGTCCGCTATTTCTTCAAGGCGGAAAAAGAGATGCTGGCCGTTTCGCGCTTCAGCGACTGGAATCCCTCCCATTTTCTTGATGTGGCCGAAATGACCATGGGCGTTGCCATTGGATACGACTGGCTCTATGCAGCCCTCTCCGAAAATTCGCGGAAAGAGATCAAAGAGGCCATCCTGACAAAAGGGATCTATCCCTCGAAAGAGAGTAAAAACAACAGTTGGCTGAAAGCCACCAACAACTGGAATCAGGTGTGTAATGCCGGGATGACGTTTGGCGCACTGGCCATTCAGGAAGATCACCCGGCTCTGGCCAGCGAAATAATCGAACGTGCCTTCCAAACCCTGCCTGTTTCGATGAACGTGTATCAGCCCGAAGGGGTCTATCCGGAGGGATATGGTTACTGGGGCTACGGTACGTCGTTCAATATCCTCTTTTTAAGTGCGGTGGAAAAAGCGCTCAGCAGCGACCGCGGTTTGTCGCGTACTCCCGGTTTTATGGAAACCGGCCACTTTCTGAAACACATGATCACTCCGACCGGGAAGAGTTTTAACTGGGCCGATTGTGGTACCGGCGCCAACCTGAATGCTGCCATGTTCTGGTTTGCCGAAAAAACAGGCGATCCTTCGGTGTTGTGGTCTGAAAAGAAGTTCCTCGAAACCGACAATTTTTCCAAATTCAAAGGGATAAGAGAGCTGCCTGCCATTATGATCTGGGGGAAAAATATCCCGCTGGCCCAGATTAAAGAGCCGGCCGAGAAGAGCTGGATGGGACAGGGGCCCAATCCGGTGGCGATGATGCGCACTTCGTGGTCCGACCCGGAGGCTGTTTACGTGGGATTTAAGGCCGGATCGCCCGGCGTCAACCACGGACACATGGATGTGGGGTCATTTTTGATGGAGGCCGGCGGCGTCCGCTGGGCTTCCGATCCCGGCATGCAGGACTATGAATCGCTCGAATCGAAAGGGATGTCCATCTTCGGAAGGACACAGGACGCCCAGCGCTGGACCATCTTCCGGATGAACAACCATTCGCATAACGTGCTCACCATCGACGGCCAGCTGCAGCAGGTCTCCGGCTATGCCAAAATCGACCGGTCGGGCGAAAAACCAGGATTCAGTTTTGCCATCTCCGACATCTCTTCGGTTTACAACGGACAGATGAAAAAAGTGGTCCGCGGGGTAGCCATCAAAGAGGAAAAATATGTGGTGGTGCGCGACGAAGTGGAGACGACCGGCAAAACCACCCGCGTAAAATGGGCGATGTTTACCTTTGCAAACGTTACCCTGGAAGAGAAATCGGCTACGCTGACCATCGGAAACCAGCAGCTGCTGCTGAAAGTAAACGGCCCCTCCAACCTGGTGATGAAAACCTGGAGTACCGCACCCACCAACGATTATGACGCCGCCAACCCCGGCACCCTGATGGTCGGGTTCGAATGCGAGCTCCCGGCCAATACATCGGAAACTTTCGAGGTGCTGCTGGTTCCTGAAAAAGCGGCCGGTTCGGCAACCTTCGTCAACCGGAAACTGAACGAGTGGTAAAAGGTTGAACGGCGAAAACCGGGAATGGCATTGGTGCGCTCCGGAAGCCGTACGTTGAGTTGAAAACTATTATTTAATAAACAGATAGCGTTATGAGCCGATTTTTTATCTTTTTGATTGCTGCAGCGTTTGCCCTGCAATCCTGTCAGAACCAACCCAAACAGCCGGCAGATTTTATTGACGACAACGTCAAATTTGCGGCTGAACAATACGGGTTGCAAACCGCCCTTATCGAAGCGTCGGGCAAGGTGCTGAATCCCAAAAGTTTTATCGATGGAAAAATAAAGTATATCCGCCCGCAGGAGTGGACTTCAGGCTTTTTCCCCGGAAGTATGTGGTATCTCTATGAACTTTCCGGAGACGAAAAATGGAGGGAGCTGGGAATAAAATATACCGAGGCGCTCGACACCGTAAAATACCTGACCAGCCACCATGACGTGGGGTTTATGATCGGTTGCAGCTATGGCAACGCGTTGCGGCTCTCCGGAAATGAAGCCTACAAAGCGGTGATGGTGCAGGCTGCGCAGTCGCTCTCTACCCGTTTCCGGCCCGATGCCGGGGTTATCCAGAGCTGGAATGTAACCGGAGGCTGGCAGTCGCAGCGCGGCTGGGAGTGCCCCGTTATTATCGATAACATGATGAACCTCGAGCTGCTGTTTGAAGCCACCCGGTTTTCAGGCGACTCCTCTTTTTACCAGATGGCGGTAACCCACGCCGATAACACCATCAAAAACCATTTCCGGCCCGATTACACCACCTGGCATGTGATCGATTACAGTCTGGCCGACGGTTCGGTGCGCAACAAACATACGGCGCAGGGCTTTGCCCACGAATCTACCTGGGCGCGCGGACAAGCCTGGGCGGTTTACGGGTTTACCGTCTGTTACCGCGAAACCGGCGATCCGAAATACCTCGAACAGGCCGAAAAAGCTTTCGAAGTCGTGGCCAGCCACCCCAACCTCCCGTCAGATGGCGTGCCATACTGGGATTTTAATGCCCCCAACATCCCCGCGGAAAAACGCGATGCTTCTTCGGCAGCAATTTTGGCTTCGGCACTGTACGAATTGTCAACTTACAACAAAAGCGACTACTATAAAGGCTGGGCCGACAAGATCATGCAAAGCCTGGCAAGCCCCGACTACCGGGCGGCCCTGGGCGAAAATGGCAATTTTATCCTGAAACATTCGGTGGGAAGCATCCCGCACAATTCAGAAATCGACGTGCCGCTCAACTATGCCGATTACTATTTCCTGGAAGCTTTAAAAAGAAAAAGAGAGCTGGAACGGTAAAACCTCCGGCAGCTTTTTAAAACCTAAACCTTGATTCCAGGGGGCGGCCAAAAAGTAACCTAACATTTTACAGTTGCCTTTTCGGGGCAACAGAAACTAAAAATTGAAACGAAACAATTGAAGAAAGAGTGATGAACAAGGTTTTTTTACTGGCGTTGCTGGTTTGGGCGCCGGCCGCCCTTTGGGCGCAGTTCAGCCATCCGCACATCCTGGTTGGACCAGCCGACCGGCAACAGGTGCTCGATAAAATTGAAAACCAGGCCTGGGCTAAAACAATCTATTCTGAAATGAAGGAGGTGGTAACGCCTTACGTAGACCGGCATCAAACCGACCGGGAGTGGATTTTGAGCCGCTACCTGATGAACCGTGTGCCGGGAAAACGTTACACAACGGTCTATTCCGACGCCAACGGCCAGCGACTGATCGGGTGGGAGGGAGATGCCCCGGTGCCAACGGTCAGGGTAAACACCTATCTGCGGTCGCCCATCACCGAAAAGGGGACGTCGTACCGGAAACCTTCCGTCGAAGAGTTGGTACCAAACGATACCTCGCGGCTGATGCTGCTTTTTAATCCGGAAACCAACCAGAAAGAGTGGGTGGATCCGCAGGGGTACATCACTGACATCAACGGTGAGATCAACGATCTGGCGCTCGATGCGGCCATTGTTTTCTGGCTCACCGGCGAGGAGAAATATGCCCGTTTTGCTGCTGATATTCTTGACCAGTGGGCAAAAGGAGCCTATTATCAACAGCCGATTGTTGGTCCGTGCCGCACCGGTTTTCTGGATATGCAAACCCTGGGCGATGCGGCGTACCGGAGCCTCATCCTGGCTTATGATTTTCTGCAGCCCTTCATGCGGCAGGCCGGATACGACCTCAGCGCCTACCAGACCGTATTTGAAAAAATTGCTGCTACCCTGGCATTCCGCGGTTTCTGGAACAACAACTGGTATGCTGCCGAAAGTTCCACGATGGTTTTTGCAGCCCTCAGTCTGGACGACCAGCCCAAACGCGACTATTACCTACAGTTTTTTCTGGAAAAGGATACGATCGACGGTGGTTGCGGACAACTGGCCCTCCCCTCGACGGTTGAAAAGTGGCTCACCCACGACGGGCACTGGAAAGAACCCGGTGGCTACCACAACTACCCGGTGGGGAACCTGCTGATTTCGGCGCTGGCGCTCGAAAAAAACGGTTACGATATTTTCCGGCAGTTCCCGGCGCTCTTCCGGGCGTCGTATGCCATGCTGAAATATTCATTTCCCAACCTTACGGTTTCGGCCTTTGGCGATACAGGCCGGGCTTCGCAGAGCGGCGAGTCGCTCGAGATCGGGCTGATCGGAGCCGTTAAATACAACCAACCCGAATTGCCGGAGATGTTGGCTTCGATGAAACAGCTGATTGAGGGCGGCAGGTACAGCCGCGAACGGTCGGGATTTCTGGGATTGCTCTGCTACCTGCCCGAAATTCCGGTAGCCACCACCACTTTTCAGTGGCCCCGCACCGGCACCCTCGGGTTTGCCAGGTATTTCCTGCAACGGAACGGTACCGATCCGAAAACCGGACTGATGGTTGGCGTGCAGGGCGCCACTTACAACCACAACCACTGCAATGGCATGGCCATGGAACTTTATGGCGCAGGCGAAGTTTTGGGAATTGATGCCGGGACCGGCCCCAACTATGAACACCCGTTGCACCGCCATTATTACAGCCAGTGGGCGGCCCACAACACGGTGGTGGCGGGCGGTTCTTCCAGTTCGGTGCCCTTCAGCGGCGCTGCCGGAACCAAACGGATCGGACAGATTGAACTGGCGGCAATGGAGCCGCTGCCCGACTCCGGGGCGGTTTCGCCCGACTATTCGTTTACCGACACCCGCTATTTCGACCAGTCGACCAACACCAGCCAGCTGCGTACCCTGGCCATTGTGCGCACCTCGCCCCAAAGTGGATATTATGTGGATATCTACCGTTCGGACAATCCGTTGCGTAACGACTATGTTTACCACAACCTTGGCGACCAGCTCGACCTGCTGGACCAAACCCGGCAACCCTTGAAAACCACTCCGGCCCAATATCCGCTGGTTGGCGAAGACTACCCCGGCTTTCGCTTCTTTTCCGGGGTGCAGAAACTGGAAAATCACAGCGGCGGTGTTGTCGCCCTCTTTTCTGCCAGTAAAGGAGAGGCCGGTGAACGCTACATGCAGGTGCTGGTGCCCGGTGAAACCGGACGCACTTATTTTTGCGCCCAGTCGCCCAAGGTGAAGACCGCCGGACGTCCGTATGCCGATCAGCCACAGCCCGTTTTTACGATCCAGACCGCCGGAGAAGCCTGGACAAAACCTTTTGTGGCAGTTTTTGAGCCGTTTGCCGGCGCCGGCCAACAGACCGTAAAGGAGGTTTTGGCGCTGAACGATTTTTGTTCGGCCCGTAACACGGTATTGAAAGTGATCAACAACAATCAGACGGAGCAGGTTATCTTTCAGGGGAATGACTGCTCCGGCCAGGTGGTGGGGAAGAACTTTCGTTTCACCGGATATTACGGCGTTGCCTCGCTGAAAAATGGCAAACTCGAAACCCTTTACCTGGGACAGGGAAGGGAACTGGCTTATGGAGACCTGGCCATTACCGGCGCCAGTGACCAAACGGCTGCCGAAGTGCGGATTGCCGGATCCCGGACAGTGCAAATCACCTGCAACCGTACCGTGACGCTGCTGTTGAATGATCCGAAGATCCAGGAAGCGGTGTTAACGATAAACGGGGTTGAACAGAAAATTGCTCCGGTGAAGACCGGGAAAGGGGTTCAGTTTAATATTCCCGCTGCCCGGCAGGCTCTTTTAACCTGGAAATAGGCCGGTACGAGCCACCATTTTAAAAATTTCGATCCCTGCGGAAAGAAGAACTTTTGTCCGGATTTTTGTCCGGAAAGCTGTTCAGGATTGTTTCCGCAGGGATTGTTTTTGGTATTAAGCAAGTAGTGACGAACCAAAATTTTTGTAGATAAGTTTAGCCGGACAGCAAGGTTGCGGTTCATTTCTGCGGTCAGTTTTCTTTTTTTATTTTGTATTTCTGAAACCCAGCATTTTCCACCAAACTTCGGAATCAGTTCTGCGTGTAAAATTAATTTCAAGTTCCTTTCCTGCACCGGGAACTTTCAGATAGAATGATTGAAAATAAAAACTCCATCCCTCTTTCGAAGAATGGAGTTTTGTTGTGTTTTTCACCGGGGCTATTCGGCAAAATACTTATAAAACAGCGGAATGGTCCGGATGCCGTTAAAAAACTGTTCGAGTGGGAAATTTTCGTTGGGCGAGTGGATGGCGTCCGATTCGAGGCCGAAGCCCATCAGAATGGATTTGATGCCCAGCACCTGCTCGAAGGTGGAGATGATCGGGATGCTGCCGCCGCTGCGTACCGGCACCGGCCGTTTGCCATAAACATCGAGGTAAGCTTTTTCGGCCGCCTGGTAGGCCGGAAAGTCGATCGGACAGCCGTAGCTGTGCCCGCCATGCAGCGGGGTGACTTCCACCTTGACGCTTTTCGGGGCAATGCTTTCGAAATGGTTTTTGAAGAGCACGGCAATCTTTTCATGGTCCTGGTTGGGAACCAGACGGCACGATATTTTGGCAAATGCTTTAGACGGAAGGACTGTTTTGGCGCCTTCGCCGGTGTAACCACCCCAGATTCCGCAAAGATCGAACGACGGGCGAATGCCGGTGCGTTCGTTGGTGCTGTAGCCAACTTCTCCGGCGACTTCGGCAATGTCGAGCGCTTTTTTATAGTTTTCGAGGTCAAACGGCGCTTTGGCGAGCATGGCGCGCTCTTCAGCCGAAACTTCCACCACATCGTCGTAAAATCCGGGAATGGTGATGCGGCCGTTTTCGTCGGTCATTTGGGCAATCATTTTAGCCAGCACATTGATTGGGTTGGCCACCGCGCCGCCAAACAATCCCGAGTGCAAATCTTTGTTCGGGCCGGTCACTTCCACCTGCCAGTAGGCCAGTCCGCGCAGCCCGGTGGTAATCGACGGCATATCGGGCGCAATCATCGAGGTGTCGGAAACCAGGATAATGTCGGCTTTCAGCATCTCTTTGTGCTGTTCGCACCATTTGCCCAGGTTGGGCGAGCCAATTTCCTCTTCGCCTTCAATCATAAATTTTACGTTGCAGGGCAGGGTGTTGGTGCGTACCATCAGTTCGAAGGCTTTGGCGTGCATAAAACTCTGGCCTTTATCGTCGTTGGCGCCGCGGGCCCAGATTTTTCCATCGCGGATTTCCGGTTCAAACGGCGGCGTTGTCCACAGTTCGAGCGGATCAACCGGCATCACATCCATGTGGGCATACACCAGCACGGTGGGTTTGGACGGATCGATGATCTTTTCGCCATAGGTCACCGGGTTGCCGTCGGTTTCAAAAACTTCGGCTTTGTCGGCCCCGGCGTTCAGCAGGGTCTGTTTCCAGTATTCAGCCGCCCGGTACATGTCGGGTTTATGGTCGGAAAGCGAACTGATGGAGGGAATCCGGATCAACCCGAAAAGCTCTTCGAGAAACCGGTTCTGGTTTTCTTTGATGTATTTGTTTATGTTTTGCATGTAGATAGAATTTATTGCGTTGAATAAAAGCCAAAAAGTAACGTTTTCCCGCCACATGGGAAAGAGATTCAGTCAAAAATTGAGATGAAAGCAGATGCGACTGCCGGCATTGTTCTTCGGAAAAGCGGTTCGGCTGTCGGTTTTTTGCTGCCGGAGGTGGTTTGGCCGGCGGTACCACCGGGAGGTTATCGATGCACTATCCCTTCCGGAACTCCCGGTTTTTCCGCAGATGAGACTCCTGGCTCCTTCCTTTGTTCTTCAGCTCTTTCCGTGCCTCCTGGATTTGTGCGCGGTTTTCGCCGTTTGAGCGCAACGCTCGGAAGCGGCACTCCTGGTTTACCCGTCGGATGAGGGTGTCGAAATTTTGTTGGGTGATGATCCGGTCCTCTTCACCGGGAAACATTTTTCGGAAGGGGAATTTGTAGTTTAACCTGATCTCCAGCTCGTAAAAATCGGTCAACAGCTCTCCGCCCGGCAATCTTTCCGGAACATGCAGGGCAACCGGCTCGGGCGTTGTACCGTGGTCGCCGGGAATGAGCGACGGGGTAAGGGTGGTGTAAACATTGGTTTGCCGCAACAGCAAAACTTTCGCGCTGGGGAGGCGTTTGTCGCGGGTCCACCAGATATTTCTGACTGCTTCCATGGCCTCGAAAGTGGCGACTTCGGTGGAGACCGCCTCCAGCTCTTCCAGCTTTTTACAGATCAGCCGGGTCATTGCTTCTTCGTAAGGAAGTTCGCTTTGCAACGCTTCCATGCCCAGCATCACCCCCAGCAGGTTTGAATAGCAGTCTTCAACCGAAAAACTCGAATAGCGTTCGGGGATCAGCGGCAGGTAGGAGGCGCCAAACCAGGTAGCAATTTCGTGCCACACCGACAGGTCGTAGGCGATTCGTCCGGCCAGCAGGAGAAGGTCGGCTTCGGAAGCGCCGGCCGGGACCGAGATTTTCAGAACTTTCTCTCCACCCTCGTTTCCCAGTTTCTGAATAATACAGCCCTGGTCCTGCTGCTGGCGGATGAGCGCAAACAGGTAAGCCGTCCAGTCGGCCTGGTCGCGCAGGTGCCCCAGATCGATAAAACCGCCCCGGCCCGAATAGATGATGCCGTTGCCCTCTGTGTCATCTCCCAAAAAATGGTGGTTGCCGAGCCTGCCGGTGCTGGTGATATCGGTGAATTTCATAAACGGGATAACCGCCATTCCCACTTCGGAACCGAAAGAACAGCAGGTGCGGATGATCCGCGGAGGCGGCGAATCCAGCTCTTTCTCCGACAAAAGGAGCGGTTTCCCCGAAACCTGAAGGGTCGCCAAAAGAAAAAATATCGAAAGTATCTGAACGGGTCTCATCCGGATGGCTTTACTGAATGGTACAAATATAAACGAAAACGTTTTCCGGCAATTGTTTCCTCCCGGGTGCCATTTTAAAAAGCTGACGGCGGAGTGAAAAACAACTGGCGCACGGGCGGTGCAACGTAGTACGGCGATTGGTTTTTTTACTACTTTCATCCAGCCTGTTACTCAATTTTCGGAACCTAATCTTGAAAAAACTTATGAAGCTTAAAACGTTGTCGGCAAAATGGTTTCCCGTTTCACTGGGTTTATTGATACTGGGACTGACCACCCACCTCCGGGCACAGGATCCGCGCGAGAGGGTTTACAATTATCCGATCCTCAAACCCAGTCATGCTGAAAAGCCTGCCGTGCAGGGCTGGGCCAAACAGCGGGTTGCCGAAAAGCTGAACCGCGGGATGTCGGCGGTACTTGCCCCCGACGGATCGGTTCACCTGAGCTGGCGGTTGCTGCACGACGACCCCGAAGGGATCGCTTTTAACGTGTACCGTTCGGCCGGCAACGGAAAAGCGGTAAAACTAAACCGGAAACCACTGCTGACCACAACCGGTTTTGTGGATACCCGTCCGCTGCAGGCTGCTGAGTACCGGGTGCGGCCGGTAGCCGGCGGCCTCGAAGGTGAGTTTTCCGAGGCGGCTTCCGTGATCCGAGCGGAAAACCGTCTGCCCCTTGTGCGGCAGATCAGGCTGCAGGGCGACTACCTGCCCGACCGGATTGGTGTGGGCGACCTGAATGGCGACGGCGAATATGATTACGTGGTGAAACAACCCGGCGGCCAGGTCGATCCGGGGGTGTGGCGCAAAAGTACCGATACTTTCAAGCTCGAAGCCTACCTGAGTGATGGCACGTTTCTGTGGCAAAAAGATCTGGGCTGGAATATCGAATTGGGAATCTGGTACTCCCCGTTTGTCGTTTTCGATTTCAATGGCGACGGAAAAGCCGAAATAGCTGTAAAAACAGCTCCGGTTGACCGCGATTTTCGTGACGAAAACGGGCGTGTGTTCGATGGTCCGGAGTACTGTTCGCTGCTCGACGGCATGACCGGCGAAGAGCTGACACGGGTGGAATGGCCGGCGCGAACGCTCCGGTTGGGCGATTACAACCGGAACAGCCGCCATCAGCTGGGCGTGGCTTATCTCGACGGGAAAACGCCCTGCCTGCTGGTTTGCCGCGGAACCTACCGGATGATGCAGGTGGATGCGTATCAGTTTACAAACAACACCCTGGAGCGATTGTGGCGGTGGGACGGCGACGAGGAGAACCCCGTGGTTCGTTCGCAGGGCGCACACAGCCTGCACTCGGTCGACCTCGATGAAGATGGCCGCGACGAAATTGTCCTGGGCTCGGCCGTCCTCGACGACAACGGCACCCTGCTCTATTCGGTGGGGGTGGGGCATCCCGATAAATGTTTTGTGACCGATATCGACCCCAATCGTCCGGGAATGGAGATTTTTTATGCCAATGAAGTGTGGCACGACAGCCTCGGGGTTTGTATGGTGGAGGCCAAAACCGGGAAGATGATCTGGAATATTGGCCGCCACACCCAGCATGTCGGAGAGGGAATGGTGGCCGACATCGATCCGGATTTACCCGGACTGGAATGTTTTGCCCAGGAATCCGGAAAGGCCGATCCACAGCGACAAAATTACGGCGGACGATCGCCCCAGTATGCTTTTTCGGCTGCCGGGAAAGAGATTCCCCATCCCGACATCCCCGACTTCCGGAACTGGCTGTTCTGGGATGCCGACCTGCTCCGCGAATATGCCGGTGGCAACCGTGAAAGTAGCCAGCGTACCCTGGCGGTGAAAAAATATAAAGGGGAGCTGCTGACGGCCGGAATTGAAGGAAGCGTGCGCATGATTGCCGATTTAACGGGCGATTGGCGCGAAGAGCTGGTCACTGTTATTCCCGGCGAAATACGGGTTTATGCCACACCTGTGCCGGCAACCGACCGGCGTGTTTGTCTGATGCAGGATCCGCTTTACCGCTCTGATGTGGCTCACCGGTCGATGGGATATGACCAGTCGCCGGTGACGACCTATTACCTGGGGGTGAAATAAATTACCTGTCCGGAACAGATGCTTCCGTGCCAAATCCGGTTTTCGTTGGAAATCACCCCCGGGGGTTGTCTGTTGTAAATTGTTTTTATCAATCGATGCTCCGGCATCATACAAACCCGGCGGGTTTGCATGTGTATAGAAATACCCATGTTGGCGAAATGTGCGACCCCGCCGGGGTCGAATCATCACATTGCACAACGTTTTCTATAAACATGCGATGCCTCCGGCATCTTTTTGTTGTTCTTCGATATACCGCAGCGCCGTTTCTTCATTCTCCTCTATGGCAATTTCTACCGCGCGTTTGGCGGTTTCCCAAACCCAGCGGGTTTGTATGTGTATAGAAATACCCATGTGGGCGAAATGTGCGACCCCGGCCGGGGTCGAATGTTCTCATCGTAAGGTGTTTCCTATAAACCTTCGATGCCTCCGGCATCCGTTGGTTAGTGTTTAAATTTATGTCGAGGGCGTCTGCTTTGTCCTGTTCAATGCCTGTTCTGTTGTATGTTTTTGTCGTTTTCAACAATTTATCCGTGACTCAACCCCGACGGGGTTGTCTGTTTATAGGAATGCCGAGACGAGGAGAGCTTCGGAGATTTCTGTTTCCGGATTAAAGTTGTTGTCGGTCATGTATTTTTTTAGGCTGAAAAGCAGCTGCTGTGCTTCGGGCCGGTTTTCCACATCCGAAGTCAGATCGGCACCCGAGATGAGGATTTTTCCGTTTCCCACCCTGGCTTCCAGCAGCAGTGCCAGCGGACGATTCGTCACCCAGTCGTCGATTATTCGCACAATTGGCTTTATTTCCGAAGGGAAGCTGCTGAGGTTGATTGCGCCGGAATGGCTCATGGCATCCCACCACTGGTAGTTACTGTGGTATTCGGTGGGGAATTCAGCCAGGGCCGGATGGCTTGGATTGCACAAGATTCCCAGGGTGTGCGGCGCCTGTCCGCGCGTCCAGGCTGTATTCCAGAAAATCGACGAGAATCCGGTTTTTACATCGCCCCCCATCTCTGGCTTCAGGCTTCCGGGTTTCAGGTTCAGCAACACGTTGCCGCCCTCCTGCAAAAAGTGCAGGGTGGGGGTATCCAGCTCCTGGACGATCCGCAGGTTGCCGGCGTTGGCAACCGGTTCTTTCAGCGCCGGGTAAACCCAGCACTCCCAGCTGTTGAGGAAGGAGTCGACTTTTACTTCGAGCACCAGTTTTTGGGCTGCCGAAACCGGGGCGAGCGGGAAAGTGATATTTCCCAGGCGGGTGTTGCCCAAGGGGATGTTGGTTGGTGGCAGTTTTCCCTGTTGGATGATTTGGCCCGACGGGGTGGTGACTTTCCATTCAGGCGTGCAGGCGATGAGGGGATTTTCGCCGTAGTGAGCCACTTCGATGGCGGCGTCGAAGGTTTCGTTGTTGGTGAAGATAAGTTTTTTCAGTCGGGCCAGCAGGACGGTCGCGTTGCAGAACCGGCGGTATTCGGCAGGAGTGATATATCCTTTCTCCTCCCAGAAAGGGTCGAGTACCCCGACCAGGGCGGTTCCCTGTCCGGGGAAATCGTGCAGGTCGAGAAGCTGAAAACCGGCAAAATCTTTTGTACGGAGCGCCGCCTCGATGTCGGCTTTGTAGCAGAGCGCCTGTAGTTTTCCGGAGGCCAGCAAAAAGCTGTCGGCGAGCTGTGCCAGACCATGGTCGGTCAGGGTTTCGCGGAAAAGTTCGAAGTTTTTGGCACGGACCACCCCGTCATATTTGGCGATTTCCTTAAAGTTGGGATAGACACACCACTGTCCGATTTCGTGGCTCACCACCGGCTGCGGATATTTTGCGTTAAAATCGGACCAGTCGTAGTCGGTACGCGGGGGTTCGCCGTTGAGGATACTTTTCAGCTCCTGGCCCCAGCCCTGGATCCGGGGTTCCGGCGTACTTAAATACTCATTTTCGGGGATGAGGGGCCAGCCGGCGGCCGAGGTGTAGATCCGGCGATTGTCTTTCTCTTTCCAGAAATTGACAAAACCGGCCAGGGAGGAGACCTGGTTGCGTCCGCGGGGTTCGTTTCCGTAGGCCAGCATACAAAACGAGGGGTGATTTCCGTAGGCTTCCACCATTCGTTCGCTCTCTTCGTAGAGGTATTGGTCAAACGGTTTTCCGTCGCCGAGGGTGGTTGACTGGTTGGCCCACGACGAACATTCCACCTGGAGGTAAAAGCCGGTCTGGTCGGCTGCTTCGAAAGCTGCCCGGGGCGGGCACCACGAATGGAAACGCATATGGTTGAGGCCGTGTGCGCGACAAATCTGGAAGATCCGCAGCCAATCGGCCACTTCGGTGGGCGGGTAACCGGTTTTCGGAAAGATGGCGCATTCGAGGGTGCCGCGCAGGAAAACAGGCCGGCCGTTGACCAGGATCTGCTTGCCGGAGACAGTTATTTCGCGCATGCCGAAAGTGGTTTGCCAGGTGTCGGCCGTTTGAGAATCCAGGTCGTTTAAGATGGCGGTGAGGCTGTACATTTCAGGATGAAACTCGTCCCAGTATTTTACGTCGTTGCCCATCGGGTAGTGCATTTTCAGGATGTTCAGACCTGCTGCCAGTTCAAATTCACGGCGTTGGCTTTCCGGAGAGGTGGGGCCGGCGGCCTGGAGTTTCAGGCTGATTTTGACTGGTTTTCCGCTCCGGTTGTCTACCCGGATCCGCGCGGTGAGCTCTTTTTTGTGGATATCCGGAAAGAGCTGCAGGTCGCGGAGGTGCACCAGCGGCCGGGATTCAAGATACATTTGTCCCACCACGCCATTCCAGTTGGTTTGGGTGTGGTCGGAAATGCTGTGCGAATTGATTCCCGGGTCGATCGTTTTCACGCGGTTGTCGATGCAGAGGGTGAGGCGGTGTTTGCCGGGCGTCAGCAGGTTGGTCAGGTCGTAGCGGTGTGGTGTTCCGAGGGCGTTTTGCATGCCGGCCTCCGTGCCATCGACCCACAAGCGGCTTTCCCAGTGGCAGCGTTCCAGAAACAGTCCGATAAAATTGCCGCCCCAGTTTTCGGGGATGGTTACCTCTTTTTGGTACCAGGCCGCTCCTTTGTAGTATTTTACCGGTTGCAGCCAGAACGGGATTTTGAGGTTGCCGGGCTGGCGGAATTGGGCATATTCCGGTTTTTGGAAGAAGGAGCTGTCCACAATTTGTCCGGTCCACGGGGTATGCAGGGAGATTTCGTCTCCTTTTCCGTTGCTGGTCATAGAACCCGGAAGGGTAATCTGGTCGGCCAGCGGTTGCCCGAACCATTTTTCAGCGATTCCCTGATCCAGTGAGTCGATGGCAAACCGCCATTCTCCCGCGAGGTCGATTGTTGGGATGGTTTGACGGTTACAGGCTGCGAGGGTGACGATCAGCAGGACTGAAATCAGCAGGTTTAAAAAGGAGCGTTTCATGGTTTTACAGGTTGGTTAGTTTGATATTCCGGAACTGGCAACTGCTTCAGGAAGAAATGGGTTGTACTTCCGTTTTGCAGCTGCATTTTACAAATAATTTTTGTCAAAACCTTGGCTTTTTTAGCTGAAACAGGCGACGGGTGATTTTCCCGCTAAAAATTTGGCTGCAATGGCAAATCCGGAGGAAAACATTTATGCAAAAGCAACCCGGAACGGAACGACAAGTTGTGTGCTTGTCTGTTTTTTATTCGTTTCCAGGTGATTATATGCTTAATGATCCGTTAACCCATCGCGGAATAAAGCGCAAACGTGGACATGGTAACCTATTTACTGTTAATATTGCAGATAATTTTGACGGGTCTTAACTATGAGCCAACTTTCCGGAGGTCACTTAAAAAATCTTAGTCTGGCAGGCGTAATTGTATCGCTTGGAATCGTTTTCGGGGATATTGGGACTTCGCCCCTGTATGTGTTGAAGGCTATTCTGGGCGCCAGCCCCAAGGTCGATGAATTGCTGGTCATCGGCTCTTTATCCTGCATCATCTGGACGTTGACCCTTCAAACCACGGTTAAATATATGATCATCACCCTGCGGGCCGACAACAAAGGGGAGGGGGGCATTTTTTCGCTGTTTGCCCTGTTGCGCCGTAACTACCGCAAGCTTTTTATTTTTGCGCTGATTGGCGGGAGTACGCTGCTGGCCGATGGAGTGATTACCCCGTCGATTACGGTGGTGTCGGCCATTGAGGGATTGGCGCTGGTTAATCCGGCTGTCCCGATCCTGCCCATTGTTTTGCTGATCATTACCGGACTTTTCTTTATCCAGCAATTTGGCACCTCGTTCGTGGGCAAGTCGTTTGGCCCGATTATGCTGATTTGGTTTCTGATGCTGGGGACGTTGGGCGTCAGTCAGCTGTTGGAAAATACGGTGGTGCTGAAAGCGTTCAACCCCTACTATGTATTTTTGCTGCTTTCGGAGCATCCGCACGGCATTTTGCTGTTGGCAGCCGTTTTTCTGTGTACCACCGGCGCTGAAGCATTGTATGCCGACCTGGGCCATTGCGGGTTAAAAAATATCCGGGTTAGCTGGATTTTTGTCAAAACGATGCTGATCCTGAACTATCTGGGACAGGGGGCGTGGGTGCTGGCAAATGCCGCTTCGCTGGAGCCGGGGTTAAACCCGTTTTATGCCATTATCCCGAAATGGTTTTTGCCGGCCGGCATTACCATGGCAGCCCTGGCAGCCATCATTGCCAGCCAGGCGCTGATCAGCGGCTCTTTTACCCTTATCAGTGAAGCGATCTCGTTGAATTTCTGGCCTAAACTGCGGATTAAATATCCGTCGCACTCCAAAGGGCAGATGTTTGTTCCGTCGCTGAACTGGATGCTGTTTGTCGCCTGCTGTGTTGTCATCCTGCTGTTTCAGAGCTCTTCAAATATGGAAGCGGCCTACGGGCTCTCCATCACCATTACCATGCTGATGACCACTATCCTGGTTATTTATTATCTGCGGATGAAAGAGACCCCGAAAATCTGGATCGGATTATTTGCGGTGGTTTTTCTGACCATCGAAGGAGCTTTTCTGATCGGGAACATCCACAAGTTTTCGCACGGCGGCTGGTTTACGATCCTGATCGGTTCGATCCTGTCGATGATCATGCTGGGCATGTACCATGGCCGGAGGGTCAGAAACCGCTATATCACTTTTGAGCCGGTCAAGGGGTATCTGCCCATTATTTCCGATTTGAGCGAAGATGAAACCATTCCCAAATATGCCGGCAATGTGGTGTATACCACCCATGCCGACCAGCTGACCGATTTGGAAGCCAAGACCATTCAGTCTATTCTGACCCGCCAGCCCAAACGGGCCGATATGTACTGGTTTTTACATGTCGATATTCTGGACGATCCGTATGTGCTGGAATATGAAGTCACGGAACTGTGGCCGGGTAAAATTATGCGGATCGATTTCTATCTGGGATTTAAGGTGCAGCCCCGTATCAATGCCTATTTTCGGCAGGTGCTGACCCATTTGTCCGACGAAGGGAAGATCAACCTGATTAGCCGGCACCCCTCTTTACAGCAGCACCATATCCTCTCCGATTTTCGTTTTGTGCAGATCGACCGGCGGGTGGTCCGCCAGGTTGACCTCAGCTTTTTTGACCGGACAGCCCTCAATCTTTACTATCAGCTGAAACAGATGGGAATCAGTGATATCAATGCCTACGGGCTGGATGCCAGCCTGGTAACCGTCGAGCGCCTTCCGCTTACCATTCCTACCAAAGCGAAAATTCCGTTTATCATGAAACGGGAAAAAAGTTGATCCGGTGGCAACCCGGAAGCTTTTGATGCTGTTTTGAGCGGTTAAGTTTCGCAGTCTGCGCCGGAGAAAGTCACTTCTGATGGGGATTCTTTAAGGAATTGCGGCTTCTGCTGTTTGTTGTTCCGAAGTGGTTTGGCCGGATGTGTGAGCACTCCTTTCTTTGACCGGCTTCTCCGGTTGGTAAAGCAATTCTGCCTGAAAAATTATTCACCTGCCCGGCTGTGCGCTTGTTGGTTTTTGCCGGCTTGTGACGAAATGGTTTCGGCCGGCACTGTTTCCCATTTTCATTGTTGCAGCGAAGCGTGTCTGGGGCTGGTTTCCGGTTGCGGAAAGTTGCGGGTTGTTTGGGAAAAGGAATAAAAAAGGGCAACCGTGTGGCTGCCCTTTCTGTTTTGTATCGATTGATTATTCGACGATTGCTTTGAATTTCGGGTTGTCGAAATACTTGGCAAACTCCATGTCGGTTTTGGCTTTGGCTTTCAGCTCGGGTTTGATGCTGACAGCAGCCTGCAGGCTTTCGAACAACATGTTTTCCTTGGCTGTGCGGGCGCCGATAACTGCTTTGAGGTACTCCTTCATGTAGCAGTTCGGAAGTTCGCAGCTTTCCAGGTCTTTCAACGCACCGTTGTTGTCGTTGGTCAGGATTTTGGCCAGCGCGCTATTCGGGTCGGTGTCATTGCGGAAGTACTGAACAGCTTTGCTGTAGTCGCCTTTTTTGAGGTTAACGATACCCTGGTTGTAGTTTACTTCGGGGCCAGCGCCAGCGGCAGCGCCGAAATACTCTTCAGCTTTGGCCAGGTTCCCTTCGTACAGAGCGATGGCACCCAGGTTATTTTTAATGATGGGTTCGTTGTTTTTCAGCGTTTCAGCTTTTTCGAACAGCGGTTTGGCATCTTTGTAGTTCATCTTTTTGACCAGTACCAGGCCGGCATTGTTTGGGCCTCTCCAGTCGTTCGGATAAACTTTGATGAACGAGTTGTAGATTTTCAGCTGTTTGTCAAGATCCTGGGTGAGGGTAGCTGCGTACAGCAACTCAGCCGGATTCAGTTTCGACGGGTCAGAGTCGGCCAGTGCGGCAATCTCTTCATCGGTTTTGCCGATCAGGTCAACCGACGAGATCATTTTAGCCCTTCTCAGTTTCGGCAGGATTTGTTCGGCTACCGCGGTGAACGCATTCGACAGGTTTTTGATCTCCTTTTCGCGTACTTCCGGATCGCTGTACATCGACAACACGCGCAGGATGAGGTCTTTATCCTGGATGTTCGATTTTTCCATCATCTCTTTGAAACCTTCCCAGTCTTCCGGGGTGTATTTGGTTTTCAGATCGATGTTTACGCCGGCTTTTTTCAGTTGTTCCTGTAAATATTTCGACGAGGTGCCTTCACGTTTGGCAGCCAGTTCGGTGTTGAAGTCGAGGGTGCCGTCGGGTGAAGCGTAGGCCGAAACCTCCACGCCTTTCAGCTCTTTGCGGTCGGCTTTGTAAGCTTCAATGATGTAAGCTTCGAGCCGTTGTACATCTTCGGCAGTAACCTCTTCCTTGCGAACTTCCGCACGGTTAATCAGGTAGTAGATGTCGGCCATCATTTCGTCGGGTACAATCCGCTGGAACGGATCGATATAAGGATCGTATTTGCCGGTGTTGTTGGCTTCTCTTCTGACGCCAAGGATCGGTTTCGGGAAGTTGGCAACCATTGAGCTGGTAGCCAGAACGCCCGTGCCAATTTTGCGCGGTTCGAAATCGAGGCTCTTTTTCCCTTTGGTGGCCGTCATGCGGATTTCCAGATCCGAAAGTCTCATGGCATCGGTGAAGGCCACGTCGTCTTTGTAACTGAAGTTACCGCCGGAATAGGCGATCACTTTGTTGTTGGCCTGTACTTTTTCGCCTTGCAGGGTAACCGGTTCAAAAGCGGTTTCCCCACCCTGGTATTTTAATACCGGCGTCGCAACCAAAGTTGCTTTTTTGTTGAAGTATTTGGCCGGGAACCTGCCATCGATGGCAAGGTCTACTTCACCGGCATGTGCTTCCAAAACCTCCGGAGTTACCTTGTACTGGATCTTGTCAGCATTTTTCTTCATCTTCTTTAGCCCGGCACACCCCGTCATCAGCAGGATTGCCAGGGCGAATGTGGCAATCGTTTTTAATTTGTTACGTTTCATAGCAGACTGTATTTAAAATAATGTATTGAAATTTTTTGTTTGCACACAAAAATAGCAACCTTTTTTAATCTGGAAAGAAAAACATGCAGCTCAGGGCAGAATTATCCGGTTGATTCCCAATTTGAAGTCATTCTGGAAAATAACCTCTTTGATCCGGTCGTAATCGACAGGATTGTTAACAAAGTCAATCTGACTGGTTTCGATGACCGCAATAGGGAATTGGGTCACCTGGCGGAAGTAGTCAAAGTATCCCCGGCGGATGGTTTCGAGGTACTCCGGAGTGATGTTTTGTTCGTAGTCGCGGCCGCGGCGCCGGATATTCTGCAGCAGCGCTTCGGTGCCGGCATGCAGGTAGACGTAAAGGTCGGGTTTGGGCAACGACTCGAACACGATATCGAAAAGGCGGCGGAACAGGCGGTATTCGTCGGCCTGCAAGGTGTTGGAGGCAAAAATGGCCGATTTGGTAAAGTAATAATCGGCCACCAGAAAAGAGTGGAACAGATCGGGGTTCAGCACCTCTTTTTTGATCTGGTTGTAACGGTCGGCCAGGAAGGCAAGTTCCAGCGGGAAGGAGTATTTGTCGGGATCAGCATAAAACTTGGGCAAAAACGGGTTGTCGACAAATTGTTCGAGAACCAGTTTGGCGTTGAACTCGCGGCTCAGCATGGTTGCCAGTGAAGTTTTCCCTGCCCCGATGTTTCCTTCGATCACTAAAAAACGAATATCCATGTCATCTTTAAAAAAGCAAAAGTAAAAAAATGAAATGGAGCCCGGATGGCTGGTGAGCAAAGATTTGGTTTTTTGCCGACCGGCCGGATGACTGCTGCGTCCGGACTGCCGGAAAGTCTTGTTTTCCAGCGGGGGAATAAAAAATCCACAGGGCGGGCAAAGCCCAACGCTGTGGATTTTTGGTTGTTGTGTCAGCCTTCTGCAATGGTTCAATCATTCCCGGACGGGAATAGGATCATTGGTTGCCGGTAGTCATTCCCAGGTGGTGGAAGGTGAAAGCCCACAAATCGGTATATTCTTCGATCATTTTCGAGGTCGGTTTCCCGGCGCCATGTCCGGCTTTGGTTTCAATGCGGATGAGTACCGGATATTTGCCGGCATTGTATTCCTGCAGGCGGGCAATATATTTAAAGGAGTGCGCCGGAACCACGCGGTCGTCGTGGTCGGCAGTGGTCACCAGCACGGCCGGGTATTTTCCGCCTTTCTGAATATTGTGGTAGGGCGAGTAAGCTTTCAGGTAGTTGAACATCTCTTCGCTCTCTTCGCTGGTGCCGTAGTCGCCGGCCCAGGCCCAGCCGATGGTGAATTTGTGGTAGCGCAGCATGTCCATCACCCCCACGGCCGGCAGCGCCACCCGGAACAGGTCGGGGCGCTGGTTGGTAACGGCGCCCACCAGCAGTCCGCCGTTCGATCCGCCCTGAATCGCCAGTTTAGCCGGCGAGGTGTATTTTTCACGGATGAGGTATTCGGCGGCTGCAATAAAGTCGTCGAACACATTTTGTTTGTTCAGCTTGGTTCCGGCTTTGTGCCACTCTTCGCCGTACTCGCCGCCGCCGCGCAGATTGGCCACAGCCAGGATGCCGCCATTTTCAACAAAAGCGAGCCGCGAAACCGAGAAGGCAGGCGTCATGCTGATATTGAAGCCGCCATATCCGTAAAGCAGGGTCGGGTTGTTGCCATTGAGCCGGATCCCTTTTTTCGAGAAGAGGAACATGGGGATTTTGGTGCCGTCTTTACTGGTGTAAAAGAGCTGTTCAACCTGGAAATCGTCGGGGTTAAACTTCACTTCGGGGCGGTAATAGAGCGACGATTCGCGGGTGTTGAAGTCGTATTGGTAGATTTCGCCCGGCGTGTTAAATGAGGAGTAACTGTAAAAAGCCACCGACTCCTCTTTTTTTCCGGAAAAAGTGCCGGCGGTGCCAATTCCCGGCAGCTGAATCTTATATTCCGGATTTCCTTCGTAATCATATACTTCCAGGTGGCTGTAGGCGTCTTTCATGTAGCGGAGCACCATTTTTTCACCGGCCAGGGTGACCGACTCGAGTACATTCTCTTTTTCGGGGACCAGCACCTGCCAGTTGCTCTCCTGCGGCTGGCGGGTGTCGATTTTTAGCAGCCGGTATTTGGGTGCCTGGTAGTTGGTGAGCACCAGAAGGTAGTCGCCAATATTGTCAACCACGTTGAATTCGGAATCGAAGGTTTCCATCAGCGGGATGAACTCGCAGTTTTTTTTGCTCAGGTCTTTAAACGAAAGGGCATTGCCGGTCGAAGCTTCCATTTTGTGAAGGATCAGGAAACGTTTGTCGTGGGTGGTGCCGGCGCCAAACATCCGTTTGGGATGTTCGGGTTCGCTGTAGATGAGCACGTCGGAGGCCGGGTCGGTGCCCAGTTTGTGGTAACGGACCTGGTGGTTTTCATTCGATTTGGAAAGTTCCTGGCCGGGTTGGGGCGCTTCGTAGGCGCCGTAAAAAAAGCCGTTGTCATACCACGAGGCACTGGAGAATTTGATCCACTGGATGTGGTCGGGCAGCCGTTCGCCGGTTTCAATATTTTTCACAAAAATTTCGTTCCAGTCGGAGCCGGAGCGGGAAATCTGGTAAACCAGGTATTTTCCGTCGGGGGAGATTTCGATGCCGGAGAGGGCCACGGTGCCGTCTTCCGAGAGCTGGTTGGGGTCGAGCAACACGGTGGGCGGCGTTGCCAGGTCGGTGGTCATTACCAGTACATGCTGGTTTTGCAGCCCGTCATTTTTATACCAGAAATATTTGCCGGCCTCTTTGAACGGCGTGGACACTTTGGGGTAATTCCACAGTTCGGTGAGTCGGTTTTTGATGGCTTCGCGGCCGGGAAGTTGATTCAGGTAAGCATAGGTAACTTCGTTCTGGGCTTTTACCCATTCGGCCGTTTGTTGCGAAGTGTCATCTTCGAGCCAGCGATAGGGATCTTCCACCGTGGTACCGAAGTAGGTGTCGGTAACGGTTTCCTGCGGCGTAACCGGATATTTCATTTTGACGTTGTTCGTACAGGCTCCGAGCAGCAGCGCCGGGAGCAGGTAAATGTAATTTCTCATAGCAAAGTATTGGTTGTCATTAAGTAAATAATCTCCGCTTTGGCAACCGGGCGAATAGGGGGTTACATCAGCCGGTTGTTGTGCCTGATCTTCCGGTCTTTATTGCCGCCGATGATCTGTCCGGCAACCAGGCCAATGGTGAAACCGGCAGCCAGGGCGGCCCAGCTTGCTGCCGGGAAAATCTTCATCGCCAGGTAACCGACTACTGTGCCGGCGATCATCCCGAAAAAAGAGTAGAGATAGTTATAATAGTAAGGCGCATAAAAGTCGTGCGCCTTCATCATGTGATTCGACAGGCGGCCGATTATCCGGTCGAGTTCGCGCCGGTCGGGGCCCGGCACATGCACCGCTTCGTCGATTTTTCGGGAAATGGCCTCCACGTCGGTTTTGAAGTGGCGGCATTCGGTGCAGCTTTCCGAAAATTCGGCAATCCGGTGGATGTTGCGTTTAAATTCATCGAGGCGGAAGAAGCGCAGGTCACGTTCTTTGGCTCCGGCCAGTTTGGCGTCGATTTCGGCGGTGATTTGTTCGGCCCACTTTTTCATGTCTGTTACTCCTTAATCAATTGGTTGCAAATATGGCTGAAAATTACACCTTAAACAGTTTTTTCGGAGAATTCGTTTAATGGCCTGAAAATAAAACAGCCGTCGCAAAGACGGCTGTTTTTCAGAAACTATTTTTCGACAGAAATTCTGTAGTTAGCGCGGGCGGTGATCGTCCCTGCGGCGGTCGTCACGCCGGTGGTCATCGCGGCGCCGGTCGTCGCGGCGGTCGTGTCCTCCTTCGCGGCGGGGCGGACGGCTTTCACGGGATTGATCTCTTTCCACATAACCTTCAGGTTTGGGAAGCAGCGCTCTGCGCGAAAGTTTCAGCTTGCCGGTTTTTTCATCCACACCGATCAGCTTAACTTCCACGATGTCGTTCTCTTTCATGATTTCCGAGGCCGATTCAATCCGTCTCCAGTCGAGTTCCGATACGTGCAGCAATCCCTCTTTGCCGGGCATAATTTCGATAAATGCACCAAACGCAACGATCGATTTCACTTTGCCTCTGTACACTTCGCCAACTTCGGGAAGGGCAACAATTGCTTTTACGCGGGCTTTGGCAGCTTCCAGAATCTCGAGGTTGGGACCTGAAATTTCAACGATACCATTGTTTTCATCTTCTTCAATGGCAATGGTTGCGCCGGTGTCGGACTGGATGCCCTGGATGATTTTCCCACCGGGACCGATCACAGCGCCGATCATATCTTTCGGGATCAGCATCACTTCGATACGCGGTACGTTGGGTTTGTATTCGGCACGTGGCTGCGGGATGGCTTCCGTAATTTTGCCCAGGATGTGCAGGCGTCCTTCTTTGGCTTGTTCGAGCGCTTCGCTCAGGACTTCGTAAGAGAGGCCGTCTACTTTGATGTCCATCTGGGTGGCGGTGATTCCTTTTTCGGTACCGGTAACTTTGAAGTCCATGTCGCCCAGGTGGTCTTCGTCACCCAGGATGTCGGAAAGGACAGCATATTTACCGGAGTTTTTATCGGTGATCAGGCCCATGGCAATTCCTGAAACCGGGCGTTTCATTTTAACCGCTGCATCGAGCAGCGACATGGTGCCGGCACAAACGGTGGCCATCGACGAGGAGCCGTTGGATTCGAGGATGTCGGAAACAATTCGGATCACATAGGGCAGATCTCCGGGGATCATCCGTTTCAGGGCGCGGTGCGCCAGGTTGCCGTGGCCGATTTCGCGCCGGCCAACGCCGCGCGGTACTTTGGCTTCGCCGGTGCTGAACGAGGGGAAGTTGTAATGAAGCAGGAACCGGTCGGTACCCTGGATGTTGACCAGGTCAACGATTTTTTCGTCCATTTTGGTTCCCAGCGTGGTAGAGGCGAGCGCCTGGGTTTCGCCGCGGGTAAAGAGCGACGAGCCGTGTGCGCCGGGCAAAAAGTCCGTTTCGCACCAGATGGGGCGAATGGTACGGGTGTCGCGGCCATCGAGACGGATGCCTTCGTCGAGGACCATCCGGCGCATGGCTTCTTTTTCTACGTCGTGATAATACCGTTTGATCAGCTTGCTGTGCTGTTCCAGGTCGATCTCTGCGTTGCCGGCCATTTCTGCTTTGTAGGCTTCGATGTATTCGTCGCAGAGCGCCCGGAAAGCATCCATGCGTTCATGTTTGTTGGAAATGCGCTGGCGTACGATGTCGTAACATTTGTCGTACAAATCGGCCGTTACTTTTGCACGCAGGGCTTCATCATTCACTTCATGGCAGTAGGTGCGTTTGACCACGCCCACTTCGGCTGCCAGTTCGAGCTGAACCTTGCAATGTTTTTTGATCTCTTCGTGGGCAACTTTGATGGCTTCGAGCATCTCCTGCTCGGAGACTTCATCCATTTCGCCTTCCACCATCATGATATTGTCGTAAGAAGCACCGACCATAATGTCGATGTCGGCATCTTTAAGCTGCGAATAAGTGGGGTTTATAACCAGTTCGCCGTTGATGCGGGCAACGCGGACTTCAGAGATTGGCGTTTCGAAAGGAACATCAGAAACGGCAATGGCTGCCGAAGCTGCTAACCCGGCCAAAGCGTCGGGCATGGTTTCTTTGTCGGAGGAGATCAGGGTAATCATTACCACGGTTTCGGCGTGGTAATCGGCGGGGAAAAGGGGCCGCAGGGCGCGGTCGACCAGGCGAGCAACCAGGATCTCTTCGTCGCTGGGCCGGCCTTCGCGTTTGAGGAAGCCGCCCGGAAATCTTCCGGCAGCCGAAAATTTTTCGCGATAGTCAACCGAAAGCGGCATAAAATCAACATCTTCGTTGGCTTCGCGGGCCGAAACTACAGTGGCCAAGAGCATGGTGTCACCCATTCGAACTACAACCGAACCGTCGGCTTGTTTGGCCAATTTGCCGGTTTCAATGGTGATCGTCCGGCCATCGGCCAGTTCGATTGTTTTAGTTTTTACATTTACCATAGTTTAACAATTGAATCAAAAAAATTTAAAAGAACAATGGGTGGTGAGGATTGGAAAGATACAAAAAAGAGAAGGCAACTCTGCATTGCCTTCTCTTTTATTTCGATTTTTTTACTTACGTAAGTTCAGTTCTGCAATTACCGAGCGGTAACGTTCGATATCTTTTTTCTTCAAATAGTCGAGCAGACTACGACGTTTCCCTACCAGACGGATCAGGCTGCGGCGGGTGCTGTGATCTTTGTGATTGTTTTTCAGGTGTCCGGTCAGGTGGTTAATGCGGAAGGTGAACAGTGCAATCTGTCCTTCGGCGCTGCCGGTGTCCTGTTCGTTTTTGCCGTGCTGGGCAAAAATCTCTTTTTTCTTGTCGCTGGTTAAATACATTTCTTTTAAAATTATTTGTGGTACAATGTTTAAGCCGCAGCATCGCTTTCAATAACAACGGCTTAAAATTATTTTAAGCGGTGCAAAAATAGATAAAAATGTTTGATATACAAGCTTCCTGGTTTTAATAATTTGAGGGGAAAACCCTTCGGATTTTTTTAAAACAGGGGATGAATAAACAGGTTATGAAAGCAAAAGTTTATTTTTAATTAAAAGTAGGATTCTTTTTTTATAATATATTGTATATTACACCCCCATAAATACAGTATGTACGCAATAATCCTGACTCTTCTTTTAGGAGAGTTGTAATTTAATTTAACAGATTAATGTATTTTACCTTAAAGAGTTTAACTATGAGGAAAATCTACTTTTTGCTGATTTTTAGCAGTTGGCTTTTTCAGCCATTGGTTGCCCAGTTGCCAGGCGATACAGATCGGTTTGATCTGGCCGAGCGTCTGCCGGGAACAGTAGTGTTGAAATCGGCTTCTTTGGAACAGGTCCGGGTGAATGCAGCCCCAGCCCCGGAAGTTTTGTTCGACAACGGACCAGTGGTTACCAGTCTGGGAACTGGCGCTGGCGGGGCTGATGAAAGTGTTTTGAGTTCACCATTGCTCACCTATGGTTATGGAATAGACCGGCTCAAGGAGCAGTCGGTAGCCGACGATTTTACAGTCGAAGGAGTTTGGGCGGTGGACTCGGTGAAATTTTATGCTTACCAGACCGGATCCGGAACGGTTCCTTCCATCACAGCCGGTTATGTCCGGATTTGGGACGGAAATCCTTCGTTGCCCGGGAGTAGTGTTGTTTGGGGGGATTTTGTCGTCAACCGGTTGGTAAAAGTGTATTTTGCCAATATTTACAGGGTGCCGGCTTATGATGCCGGAAGTTCTTCCCGTCCGGTGATGAGTGTGGTGTGTGCCACGACTGGCCTAACCCTTCCCGCCGGAACCTACTGGGTCGAATTTTCGGCAACGGGCGCCTCTTCTTATGTAGGTCCCTGGATGCCTCCGGTGACCGTTGCAGGACAGCCGTCGACTGGAAATGGTTTGCAATACACTAATGCAGAGTGGAATTTGCTGGCCGACGGTGGAACCGGAGCACAACAGGGCGCACCTTTTGTCTTGCTCGGCGATCTGGGTATTACTGTGCCGAATGATGCCGGCCAATGTGGCGCTGTTGTAAATTACGAAGTTCCGTTGACAGAGGATGACCTGGCAGTGGAAAAACAGCTGTCAGGACTTGCTCCTGGCGCAGAGTTTCCCGTAGGAATTACGGTCAATATTTTTCAGATTGTCAGAAATGACGGGGAATACGATACGGCCAGGGTCGTGATAAATGTGGAAGACGTAGAACCTCCGGTGCTTGTTTGCCAGGATTTTGCCGTGGTACCGAATGAAAAAGATTCGGCTTTCGTTGACTTGTCTGACGTGCTGGTCAGCAACAGCGACAATTGCGGAATTGCCAGCTTTACTACCGAACCTGATATCAAAGGCGGATTTACGGTGGGATCAACCCTGGTAACACTTGCCGCGACCGACATCAGCGGAAATGTCTCCACCTGTTCTTTTACGGTTACGGTCGAGGATGTTGAAGCGCCGGTGCTGCAGTGTTCTCCGCTGACGATAGTGCTGACCGAAGAGGGTAAATACACACTAAACCAGGAGGATTACCTGGTGCTCACAGCAGGAACAACCGATAACTACACACCTTACGAAGATCTGGTGTTTAGCTTCTCACCTTTAAGCTTTGATTGTTTGCAGGTTAGTGCGCCGGTGGAGCTGACCATTTCTGCGACCGATGCATCGGGTAACGTTTCGGTTTGCACCACCCTGGTTACGGTAGAGGATCATACCTTGCCGGTAGCCCAATGCCAGGATGTTGACGTTTACCTGGACATAAACGGGGAAGCTTTTGTTTTTCCGGGCCATTTGAGTGCCGACAATGGGGGAGTGGGGGTACCCGGCTGGGCCCAATATTTTAACGATATGGAGAGCGGCAGTTACGATGCCTGCGGCATCGCCCGGATGAGTATCGATCGGCAGCTGTTCGGCTGCGACGATGTGGGAGCCCATACGGTGACTCTGACGGTCGAGGACCCGTCGGGGAACCAGGCCACCTGCCAGGCCACGGTAACGGTGCACGATACGATAGCGCCGGTGGTTTCGCCGGTTTCCGATGTGACGGTGGAAGTGGCGCCGGGAGTTTG
>JARKOX010000055.1 GCA_029975525.1 Prolixibacteraceae bacterium
TCGTTGCGCCCCAGGTTTTTCAGCTCCCGGAGAATGGCCTGGCGGTATTCGCGTTTGTACCAGAAAAAGAATTGCCGCTGGTTGAGTTTGGCCTCCGGACTGCGCGCCGTGAATACCTTTTCCAGGGTGTAGGGATGGTAGCCCGAATAGTAAATTTCTGTGGCCAGGGTCATCGGGGTGGGGGTGAAATCCTGCACCTGTTCGAGCCTGAAATTCATTTTTTTGGTTTGAATCGCCAGGTCGGCCATATCTTCGGGTTTGCTGCCGGGATGGCTCGAGATAAAGTAGGGGATCAGCTGCTGGTCGAGGTTTTCTTCGCGGTTGATGCGCTGAAATTCGCGGTTAAGCTCTTCGAACAGGGCGAATGGCGGCTTGCGCATAAACTTCAGCACCTCGTCGGAGGAGTGTTCGGGCGCCACCTTCAGCCGTCCGGATACATGGTTTTTGATCACTTCGCGCAGATAACGCCGGTTGTTCTGATCGACCTCCTCGCGTCCGGTTTTGGAAAAGATCAGGTCGTAACGGATGCCGCTCCCGATGAATGCTTTTTTGACGTTGGGGTAGCTGCGTACTTTCCGGTAGAGGTCGAGCATCGGCTGGTGGTTGGTGTCGAGGTTTTTGCAGACCGACGGGAAGATGCAGGAGGGGCGTTTGCATTTGCGGCAAATCTCTTCGTGGATACCTTTCATCTGGTACATGTTGGCCGAAGGGCCTCCCAGGTCGGAGATGTAGCCTTTAAAATCGGGCATGCGGGTAACCTGTTCCACCTCTTTCAGCACCGACGCTTCCGAACGGCTCGAGATAAATTTTCCCTGGTGGGCTGAGATGGTGCAGAAGGTACATCCGCCAAAACAGCCGCGGTGGATATTGATGGAGTGCCGGATCATTTCGTAAGCGGGGATCGGGGCTTTTCCGTGGTATCGCGGATGGGGCAGGCGGGTGTAGGGGAGGTCGTACACCCGGTCGATCTCTTTTTCGGTGAGCGGCGGCCAGGGCGGATTGATCACCAGCAGCTGGTTCCCGACCCGCTGGGTCAGCTTCCGGGCTTCCACCTTGTTCGATTCCTCTTCGATGTGCATAAAGTTACGGGCATATTTTTTTTTGTCGGCCAGGCAAACTTCATGGGAGGCCAGCTCCAGTTCATCCCAGGCGGGGCGGGTGGCGTACTCCTCTCCGGGCGCAGTGAGAAAGGCTGTTTGCGGAAGGGTGGTCAGCTTTTTGATCTCCACCCCTTTTTGCACCAGCTGCACAAATTCGACGAGCGATTTTTCCGCCATTCCGTAGAAGAGCAGGTCGGCGCCCGAATCGACCAGGATGCTGGGCATCAGCTTGTCCGACCAGTAGTCGTAATGCGTAACCCGCCGCAGCGAAGCTTCAATGCCGCCGATAATGACCGGCACGTCGGGGTATATTTTTTTGAGGATATTGCAGTAGGTGATGGTGGCATAATCGGGGCGGTAGTTGGCCCGTCCACCCGGGGTGTAGGCGTCGTCGGAACGGCGCCGTTTGTTGGCGGTGTAGTGGTTCACCATCGAGTCCATGTTACCGGCGGTGACTGCAAAAAAGAGGTTGGGCCGGCCCAGTTTGCGGAAGTCGCGCAGGTCGTCCTGCCAGTTGGGCTGCGGAATGATCGCCACCCGCACCCCTTCGGCTTCGAGCACCCGCCCGATCACCGCCGCCCCAAACGAGGGGTGGTCCACATAAGCGTCGCCGGTGAACAGGATAACATCGACCGAATCCCAGCCGCGGGTTTCCATCTCTTTTTTACTGGTGGGCAGCCATTGTTCGGTATTTAATCGTTGCTGAAACATCGCATTTTTTTTATGAATAACAATCGTCCGGACCATTCGGGCCACACGATCTGCAAAAAAAATCAAAAAACCGCAGGCTGGCAAAAAACTTCTGATTTTGAACCGGTCCCCACCGTTGACTGGATAAAACTCCTCCGAAGGAGAGCCTGACAAAGGAAATGTGTTTTAAAAATATTACTTTTCGGGCTGTAAGTCAATTTTGAAAGTTATTTTTAAATCACTTTTCTTATCGACATGGATTTAGTAAAACCAAAAGACATCCTGAAAGCCAGTCCGGCATTGGGTTATCTGGGCGGAGAGTACTTCGCCAAGTTTCTGATGTATGTGCTGCGTTTCAACAAATTGAACAAGTTGTATGCGCAAATGGCCGAAAAGCAGGGCTTGGAATTTATCGACGAAGTGCTCCGTATCCTGGAATTTAATGTAGAGTTTGATGAAAATGAGCTGAAACGAATTCCAAAAGAAGGGCCGGCCGTGGTGGTGGCCAACCATCCGTTTGGCGGGCTCGACGGGATGCTGCTCATCAAACTGATCTCCACGGTCCGGAGCGATGTGCGGGTACTGGCCAACAACCTGCTGAAAAAGATAGAGCCACTGAGTGATTTTTACCTGGCTGTTACTCCCGAACCCACGGGAAGCGGTGAAGAGGTTGACCCCGATTTTCCGGGAGCCGGCGAGGTTTCCTCCTTTCTGCAGAACGGCGGGTTGCTGTGTGTGTTTCCGGCCGGAGAACCCAGCAGTTATGATCTGTACAACAACATGACCGACCGGTTGTGGCGCTACCCGCTGGTTAAGTTCATCAAACTTTCGGAAGCGCCGGTGGTTCCGGTGTTGTTTCAGGGAACCAACAGCCGCCTGCTGCACCTGGTCAGCAAAATACATCCTTCGCTGAAGAGCGCCCGGTTGCCCTCCGAGTTGTTCAGCAAACGCCATAAAACCATCAAAATCAGGATCGGTAATGCCATTCGGCCGGCCGAACAGGAGCGTTTCTGCGATATCTACCAGTTTGGGCGCTACCTGCGCGCCCGGGTGTACGGCATGGAAAGCCCCATTGAGGTCAAGCGTTTTTTTAACTATTCGCTGATGCCGCAACCCAAACCCGAAGCGATCATTGATGCGGTACCCAAAGAGTTAATTCTGAAAGAGGTTCAGAAGATCAAACACGATTATATTCTTTTTAAACTGAAGGAGTACACCAT
>JARKOX010000072.1 GCA_029975525.1 Prolixibacteraceae bacterium
CTCGGGGTAGAAAATGTGGTAGCCTATACTACTGGAAACAACTTGCTTACCTTTACTGAACTGATTGAAGGAGACCCCGAACGCAAAGACTTCCGGGAAGGTTTTTATCCACAAATGGCTTCTGTCAAATTTGGATTGAAAATTGTGTTTTAATCGATTAATAACTTGAATATGAGAAAGATAAATTATATTTTCCTGCTATTGTTCAGCATTTTGTTAGCAACAGCATGTAAGGAATATCTCGATATTGCTCCCGAGTCTGGTTTGGATGAGGAGACTGTTTTCACCAAGTATGAAAACTTCCTTCCCTTCTTCAATAAGGTTTATAACATGAGGTTTACTTCAAGCAACCGGGATTACAGTATCCGGCTGGCCCATCCTCGTTATATCGACTATATTGACCAGAAGCTGTTGATTGATGGCTTAACTGATGCCTGCGACCAGGGACGTATCATGATTGCACAGCCGATTAAACAAGGGGTATTTGGGCAGGAGATTAATAAATTTACCTACGACCCGGACCGCAGGCCTATTTTGGACGCCATGTTCAGAATTATCCGGACCTGTAATCTTACACTGGCTAATATTGACCGGGTAAAAGATGCCCCTTCTCAGGAGGAACTGGATGATATTCGCGCCCAGGCTTATTTTATCAGAGGGTACGCCTATTTTGCCCTTTGCCGGTTCTGGGGAGGTATGCCCTACATCTACAAGCCGTTGGCCACCGACCAAAACTGGGATTTACCCCGGCTCTCGGCTAAAGATACTTATGTCGCCATTGCTGCTGACTGTGATACGGCATTTACCTATTTCCAGAAAGCCAATCGTATCCGCCGCGATACCCGCGATGCCGGAAGTACTTCGGCGGATATCTCTGCCGATAAGTACCAGGCTTACCCATCGGGTGTTGCTGCCAAAGCTTTAAAATCGCGTGCATTACTCTACGCTGCCAGTCCATTATATAATACCCAGAATGATTCGAAACTTTGGGAAAATGCGGCCGTCGCTGCTAAAGAAGCTCTTGAGCTGGCGCTGGCCCATAATTATGGATTGCTTGCCATGAAAGACTGGTACCGGAACTGCTATGAAAATCAGTACACCAACGAACAGCTCTGGGCCTGGAATTATGGATCGAAAGGATATGGCGATGGCGCTAACGACAGCTATATGTGTGCCACTTTCAAAAACAATAATGGTACATCGAGTGCTTGTCCGACCCAGAACCTGGTTGACCGCTATGAAAATACCAGCGGGGATATTTTGCTGACGGAAGCTGATCGTGAACAGGCGCAGACTGCCGGAAGGTTTCATCCGCAGGATCCTTATTATACGACCAATTCAAAAGTTAAACTCGATCCTCGTTTCTACCAAACAATTTTCCATAACGGACAGGCAATTACCTGGGCTTCCTACCTGAAAAGCCAGCACACCATTCTTAACCAGATGAATTTGTGGAGGTATTTGACACCGGATGGTAAATATATTTATGGCGACCATAATCTGCCCGACACCGAAGGCGGATTGAGAGGGTTCACCAGAACTGGTTATTACCTGAAACGATTGACCGGTGATCAGAGTGTGCGTAACCAGAAAACCTGGCATTACACCGAGCCGACTTTCCGTTTGGCAGAGCTTTACTTAAATTATGCTGAAGCTGTTAACGAGGTTAGTGGTCCTAACGGATCGGTAGCGGGTTATTCTCTTACGGCGAAAGATGCAATTAATGTAATTCGGGCCAGGGCTCAAATGCCCAATGTGAAGGATGAGTTTCTTGGCAGCAAGGAGGCATTCAGATCCAGAATTAAAAATGAAAGAGTTGTTGAATTAATGTTTGAATCGGACCATTATTATTTCGACACAAACCGTTGGAAAGATTCGGAGATACTCAGAAATCAGGTGCTTTATGGAATGCGGGTTGATGTTGTGGACGGTGCTCCCAGTACCAGTTATCCTCATGGAGGCACTTCGTTCCCGTATACGAAAAAGCCCTTCCACTATGTGTACTCTCGCGAACCTCTCGACGCAAGTCGTCAGATCAAATTTACTCCTAAAATGTATTATTGGCCGTTCAATATCGACGACTATTTTATGTTTAAGAATTTTGATATGAGCTTAAATCCTTCATGGTAACCATAATCTTGCAGTAAAATGAATTACTTGAAAATACGTATTGATCAGCATATCGTCTTGCGAGTCTTCCTGGCTTTTATCATTTCGATTTCCAATATTGTGGTTTTTGCCCAGGGGAAAGACGGCGCTGATGTGAAAAATAAAAAAATCACCATTACCCTGGTGGTAACCGATGAAGCCGGAAATCCTATTCCTGAAGCAGAAGTTATTGTAGGCGAAGGTATATTGCACCATAATACCGACGAGGATGGTGCTGTAACGATAGAAGCCCGTCCTAACGACCGAATCACGGTGTACAATTCAGGATATGAGAAGGAAACAGCTGATGCCTCCTTTTATTTGGCAAATTCTAAAATTGAGTTGAAGAAATCAACCTATCTGGCGTCATCCGAAGATGTTGTTCGGCTTCCTTATTTTAAGTCATTTCGCCGATACTCCATTGATAACCGCTCCACGCTGACCGGTGAAAAGCTGGAACGATATCCGACTTCGGACGTACGAAATGCCTTTGTCGGATTGGTTCCCGGGTTGGAGGTTGCCGAACGCGACGGACAGCCTGGTACACAGGCTGAAGAATACCTCGGCTCAACAGAAGGCGGAAACTTCAGTGCACTGAGAGGATATGGCGATAAAGTAAACTTCTATGCCCGTGGCACCCGGCCAATCGTTGTAATTGACGATATCGAAATCGACTTAAACGAGATGGCCATTGATCCGCAGGAGATTGAATCGGTGACGGTTATCAAGGATGCTGTTGGCAAAGCCATGTATGGCCCGCGGGGAACCAATGGGATTATTTTCATCAAGACCAAGCGCGGACATAAGAATGAACGCATCCTTTCTGTAAACGCCGAATCAGGAATCCAGATTGTTGACCGTATGCCCCGGTTTGTGGGAGGTGTTGATTATGCCCTCATGAATAATGAAGCCCGAAAAGCTTCCGGCTATCCTGAACTTTACAATGAACAGGATATCGCGGGTTTCAAACTGAATGATCCGTACAATGTTCGTTATCCGAACAACAACTACCGCGACATGTTGTTTAAAGACTCCAGGATGTACCGGAGCCTGAATGTTTCCTCAATGGGAGGAAACGATAAACTTCAGTATTTTGCCTATTTGGGCTACTCTGGCGAAGATGATAATTTTAAAATTGGGTCATCAGCCGGATACAACCGTTTAAATGCCCGTTCAAATATCGATGTTGGAGTTAACAGTTTTATTAAGCTGCAATTCGATTTCTTTGCCAATATTTCGTTGCGGGATTCGCCCAACTATGGATACGATAGTAATTTCGGGGAAGACGACTCGGACGATGGTGAGCTGGACATCCATGAAATGAACTCTCTGCTGGAAGACATGCGGACCATCGCTCCGGTTGCTTTTCCGGTGTATGCCGTTGGTCTTGACGGGACGCAAAAAGGGTATGCTTTAAGCAACGATTTTTCTTACGGACGAAATCCGGTTGGTGCGCTTCTCAGCAACGGATATTACACCGAACAAAACCGCATGGGGAATGCCAATGTGGCCCTGGATATAGACTTAAATCATGTCATTAAGGGACTGAAATCAAGGACTTATCTGGGATTCAATGTGTACAACCTGATTCGTTTGGGAAAAACAACCGATTACGATGCGTTTGCTTTGGTGACGGATAAATACGACCAGTATATCGGGGGCGATAACACCATCACCGATAATGATATGTGGGTTCGCAAACGTACAGCTACCACCATGTCGAGTGAGGCCAAACTCCACGATTATTATGCCATGCGTTTTTCGGCCTACGAAGCGTTGACCTATGATCGGGTATTCGGAAAACACGCGATCAACACCGCGCTTCTCATTAATTATACCCGCTTGCTTCGGAATCAGATCGAAGAGCCTTTGCGGACGATTAACCAAAACTTCATTGCTCAATATGTTTTCGATGAAAAATATGTGGTCAACGGCGCTTTAAATTATGCCGGTGCTTCATTTTATCCTGTCGATAACCGTTTTAAACTGTTCCCCACCATTGGGGCCGGCTGGATTCTTTCTGAAGAAAACTTTCTGAAAGATGTTTCCTGGCTGAACTTCCTGAAGATTCGCGGTGAGTATGGTCTACTCGGATCGCCGGATTATAAATCATACTACAATTATGACGACAAATGGTCTTCCGGAAATATCAATGCTTTTGGACGGACCAACTCCAGTTTCGGAACCTCCTGGATGGGAAGTACCAGTTGGACTGCCAAACAGGGGAGTTACAACCGTATTTCGAATTATAATCTGACTTGGGCAACCCGTGACGAATTTACTGCCGGTATTGAAGCCATCTTGTTGGATAACAGACTCTCGCTTGATTTCTCCTACTACAATATCCTGCGCAAGGGAGATATTGAAACCATCGACAATTTGTATCCGCTCTATTATGGAATGCAGGCCAGTCCCTGGATGAATTTTGGCTCATCACGCTATTTCGGTGGCGAAGGATCGGTAAAATGGCAGGACAAACTGGGTGAAGTGAAATATAGTTTAGCCGGCATGGCTAACCTTCAAAGAGGAAAACGATTGATTGTTGATGAGGTTTCGTATCCCGATAATGAGAAATACCGTTACTCGGCAGGAACCTATACCGGAACGATTTGGGGTCAAACCTACAGCGGACGGTATGCTACGGATGAAGAAGCCAGGGCTGCCAGCAACCAAAATTTTGACGATCCCTCGAAACTAAGAGCCGGTGACCTGAAATATACTGATTTGAACGGCGACGGTCAAATTGATGACCGGGACTCATCTCCAATCGGAAACTCCTCGCCTTTGATGCTTTATTCTTTTAACCTGGGTTTGGAATGGAAGAATTTTGAGTTCTGGGCAGTAGGTGCCGGTGCCGCATTTTTTGATATCAACCTTCGCTCGTACAGTGTATTTACGACCAACGCCGGAAACAACAACTATTCCGAGTGGGTCAGAGACAACAGGGGAGGAGCGTTCCCCCGGCTGACTTATGAAAACGTCAACAGCAATAACCAAACTTCGGCTTTCTGGTTACGTGATGGAGGTTACTTCAAAATTCAGAATGTGGAACTGGCCTACAATCTGCCGGTTACAAAATCCTCGGGCCTGCGGGCGGTAAGAATTTTTGTGAGAGGAGCCAACCTGATGACATTCACCGATATCAAGGAAATTGACCCGGAAGCAGGTAACTCAGGGATCACCCGCTATCCGTTGAACAGGACTTTCTCAGGTGGTTTTAAGCTAACTTTCTAACCTATATTCTGTATGAAGCATATCGATAAAAACCAGCATTTTAGATGGATTGCAGGAGTTGTCAGGCTTTTCCAGATTATAAAAAAACAATTACTGATGGAAACAAAATTTTTAATCATATTGATTGCCATTTCACTGTTTATTTCTGGCTGTAAAGATAACCTAGAGCCTTATCCCTATGGACGGAATACTGAACAGGACGCCTGGAAATACCAGGAGATTGTGGGCGGAATGGTTTTTTATGCCTACGAACGGAGTAATATTATTCCCCGGGAGTATCGGACCACTTTCAATGGAAACCGGCTGGAGTGTACGACCGATAATGGCGTATACACCAATAGCGATGACAACATCGAGAAATTTGCAAAAGGGTCTTTACTGGCTTCGAGCAATGCTTTCGATGGTATCTGGCAGGATGGTTACCGGGGAATTGCCAGTTTGAATAATTTCCTGAAGGATAACAGAGGTTATAAAAGCAATTATTACATTAATAAAAACTTGAATAACCTTTACCGGGCCAACCTACAGGGACAGGCTTTTGCGCTTCGGGGATTCTACTACTGGCAGTTACTTCAGCGCTGGGGCGGAATTGGGATCAGTTCCAAAAAGCTGCTGGGCGTTCCGCTAATTCTTGACCGGTTAACCGTCAACGATCCGATTGATCAGGTCAGGGCACCCTATCTGGATATTATGAAACAGATTCAGGCTGACGCTGACTCGGCCATGAAGTATTTCCCGATCGACGCCAACAGAGATTTTCTGGTTCCCAATGTGTCTGACCGCGATGTTCTGGGGGGCCGTAATTGGGGGATGATCGATAAAATTGCAACAAAAGCTTACCTGGCCGAGATGTACCTGACCGCAGCCAGCCCGTTGTTTGTAGCCTCCGATCCGGAGCTTAAAAGCAAACAGGCCGAACATTTGAAAAAAGCGGCAACCTACGCCAAAGAAGTTATTGATTTTAAAAGGTTTGTTGATAATGTGTCGAATGGTTTTAATGTTACAAACCGTATTGACTGGCGCAACCCGTATGATCCTTCGGCCGTTTGGGTAAGCAGGGTACAGGGAGGCGGCACCAGTACGAACACCAGTCACGAATCGGATGTTTATCCTGCTAATTTTAATAGCAATGGTGTTTTTGGTGTTTCGCAGGATCTTGTTGATGCTTTCCCGGCTGCCAATGGTTACCCCATCTCCGATCCCCGGTCCAATTACAATCCGGCCAATCCCTATGCCAACCGCGACATGCGCTTTTACAGCAATATTTTTTATAATGGGGTGAAGGTTACCCCCAACAAACAACCCGTTTACACTTTTGAGTGCTGGGAAAGTTCGGATGATGGTTCGGTAGGAAAAGATTCTCCGGGGCTGACGAAAGTAAGTAAAACCGGTTATCACCTCAAGAAAATGACCTATTTCGATACCGATATGCGCCAGTCAAGCGGAAGAAAAGCGGCTCCCATGCAAAACTTCCTGTATCGCTGGACACACATGGTGCTTATTTATGCTGAAGCCATGAATGAATTATATGGTCCCACCGCAACTCTGCCGGGCGATACAAATCCGTTGACCGCCAAAGAGGCAATTGCGTTTCTGCGATTGGCCAAAACGTACGATAACGCCAATTCTTCTATTCCGGCTGCTGATCCGTATTTGAATGAAGTAGCAGGGCAGGGGAAAGAGGCTTTCCGCAATCTGGTCAGGAACGAAAGAAGAATCGAAACCTGCTTTGAAGGGCTCCGCTATTACGATGTGCGGCGCTGGGCGACCACTGTAAGCGAAATTAATGTTCCGGTTCATCGCGTTAAGGTCCACAAAAATGCGGACGGATCTTTCGCTTATTCATTTGAAGAGGTTGTTACAACCCGTAATTTCCCGTCACTTTGGTCTCCAATTCCTTTGACCGATGTGAAAAGAGGAAAAATTGAACAGAATGAAGGCTGGAGCAACTGGCAATAACCCATTAATAAATGAGATTATGAAGAAGTTTTTGATGCTGTTTTCACTGGTTGTCTTGTTGAGCAGCTGTTACGATGATTATGTGCAGGATTTTGATAAATCGTTTGTTTATCTGCCCTATCAAACCAACGTCAGAACATTTGTTGTTGGGGAAGGAATGAAGGTTGAGGTTGGTGTAGTACTTGGTGGGGTGCTCGATAACAGGAAACAAAGAGTCGTTAACTATTCGATTGATAATTCCATTATTACCCCGCAGGTGTACGAGTCCATGACGAATGATCCCCGCGACTATGTGAAAAACAACGTGTGGACGAGTCTTTCCGGACTGTCCGCCGGGGATTATACGTTGAGCGATTCAAAAGTAATGGTCATTAAAAAAGGAGCGCACAACGGAACGATTGTTATTCGTCCCGATTCTGCAAAATTTCTTGCCGATGTTGAAAACCTGAAAGCTAAACATGCGCTTGGTTTTGTTATCACCTCCTGTACGGATGTGGATACCATTAATATGGCTAAAAATACAGCCGTAATTGCATTCAGGTATGAAAACATGCTTTTCGGGAACTGGTTTAGATCAGGAGTTGCAACGGCAAATGGGCAAACCAGCGCTTATCGTGCTAAAATTAATCAGTCAAATGATGACCTGGGAATTCTGACTACGGTAGCTCCTTTGAAATTGTATTACAATCATTACGGCGTCCCGACGAATAAAGGGGGAATGTATTTGACCCTCAACAAGGATCATAGTATCACGATCTCCAATGATGCGGAGGCGCTTCCCCAGATTATTCAGGACGGAGAGTGTAAATACAACAGCGCTAAAAAGCTGCAGGATCGTAAAATTTTCCTGAGCTATAAGTACATTGATAATGGAGTTACGGTTCAGTGTAAAGACACTCTTGCTTTCAGAGACCGGGTTCGCGATGGTGTTTTGGAATACCAGGACGAAAACCCCAATAATTACAAATAAGTAAGCAGTAAACTTTCTGAATATTTAAAACGACTGTCTTTTACCGGGCAGTCGTTTTTTTTTGGCCCGAAATGATACCAGGCTGGCCGGATGCAGGTTTCTGTGCCTTAGTCTGGGGTTGATGTTGCTTTACAACGAAAAGCGGCCGGATCTGCCACAACTGATCCGGCCGCTTTTTTAGTAGGGTTGGCTCCTGTATTATTCGGTAATGCCGAACCGGTAAATCGTCTGCTCGGTGAATTTGCGGTCGGGAGTGAGTGTCACCGGCGGAAAAGCAGGCTGGTTGACCGAGTCGGGATAGTGCTGGGTTTCGAGCGCCACGCCAGCGTAACTGCCAAAACGTTTGACTCCCTCGATGATCAGTTCCGGGATCCAGTAGCCCGTGTAAAGCTGGATGCCGGGCTGGGTGGTGAACACCTCAACTTTCCGGCCGGAGGTTTTTTCACTCAGGCAGCCGGCCCATACCAGTTTGCCCGCGTCATTGTCCAGCACATAGTTCAGGTCGTAGCCGGTTTCCAGCTGCCCGATATCTTTTCCGAGCGGTTTGGCCGAAGTGAAGTCGAACGGCGTTCCGGCCACCGGAATAATATTGCCCGTGGGGATCAGGTCGGTCGATTCCGTTATTTTCGAGGCGTTCAGCTGCAGCTCGTGTTCCAGGATATTGGTCTGGCCGCCCGTCAAGTTAAAATAGCTGTGGTTGGTCAGGTTGACGATGGTTGTTTGATCGGTCGAAGCAAAATAGTCGATCATCAGCTCGTTGTCGTTGTTCAGCGAATAGATGCAGCCAACCTCCAGGTTGCCGGGATAGTTTTCTTCTCCGTCGCGACTGAGATAGGTCATCATCACGCCCACTTTGCCGTCGCTTTGCAGCATCTCGGGACGCCACAGGCGGCGGTCAAAACCGGTGAGCCCGCCGTGCAGGTGGTTGGGCCCGTTGTTGATGGCCAGCTGGTAATCCTTTCCGTCGAGGGTAAAGCGGCCTTTCGAAATACGGTTGGCCACCCTTCCGCAAATTGCCCCGAAATAGGGATAATTCCCCAGGTAAGCTTCGCTCAGGTAATCTTCGAGCTTGTCGAAGCCGCAAACAATGTTGGCGGGATTACCCTGTCTGTCGGGAGCTATAACCGAGGTTACAATGGCGCCGTAGTTGGTTACCGATACTTCTATGCCGTTGTCGTTGCGGAGTTTAAACAGAAAAACTTCCTCTCCGCCAGGCAGCTTCCCGAAAAGTGTTTTGGAAATGTTCATGGTCTATTTTATTAGGATGAATGATTCAGTTGGGCTAAAGTAGAAAAAAACGGGCAGACCCGCTTTCAGAAAATTTCTTTTTGTGTGGATGAAGAGGGAGTTGTTGTTGGCATTCAACCCATCCGATTTTTGAAATAAGATTTTTTTGTCCGGTCTGTTTCCCGATGTGCCATACAACATTTTCCTGGCGGTTGGATACGTGCAAATTATTTCTATTTTTGTTCCTACCAGTTCCTACCAGTTTATTTGTATAATCTAATATATCAACTAATTATGAATCTTGATCTATTGAAACAAAAATTTGTCGAAAAGTATGGCGAAGGTGAATTCAGCGGATATTTTTCGCCAGGCCGTGTAAATCTGATTGGTGAACACACCGACTACAATGGTGGATTTGTATTCCCCTGTGCGTTGAGTTTTGGCGCTTACTGCCTGATCCGTAAAACCGATCGCAAAACCGTTAAACTGGCTTCACTGAACCTGCCGTTTGAAACCGAAGTGGATGTGAAAGACCTGAACAAGCCGGTCGGGAAAGAGTGGGTCAACTATCCGATCGGGGTTTTTGCCCAGTTCCTGAAAAAAGGCATTCAGTTTGAAAACGGCGCCGATATTTTGATTTTTGGCGATGTGCCCAACGGCGCCGGCCTCTCGTCGTCGGCAGCGCTCGAAATGGTTACTGCCGTGGCGGTAAACGACACCTGGAACCTGGGAATCGACCGGCTGGAACTGGTTAAAATGAGCCAGAAAGCCGAACATGAATTTGCCGGCGTAATGTGCGGCATCATGGACCAGTTTGCTTCCGGAATGGGAAAAGCCAACCACGCCATTTTCCTCAACTGCGACACCCTCGACTACGACCTGGTGCCTGTTGAACTCGACGGCATCAAGATCGTTATCAGCAATACCAACAGCCCGCATAAACTCGACTCGGGCAAATACAACCAGCGGGTTGCCGAATGCCACGCAGCCGTGGACGCCATCAGCCAGTACAAACCGATTAAGGCGCTGGCCGACATTACCTGGGAAGAGTTTAAACAGCTGGAAGATAAAATCGAAGATCAAACGGCACGCAAACGCGCCCGCCACGTGGTGAGCGAAATCGAACGTACCGAAGAAGCGGTTACCGAGCTGAAAGCCGGAAATATCGAAAAATTTGGCCAGCTGATGAATGGCTCGCATGATTCGCTGCGCGACGATTATGAAGTTACCGGCCACGAGCTGGACACCATGGTCGAAGAGGCCCGCAAAATTGAGGGCGTTATCGGTTCGCGGATGACCGGCGGCGGTTTTGGCGGCTGCACCGTGAGCCTGGTGAAAGAGGAGGCCATCGATACGTTTATTGCCGAAGTCGGGAAAAATTACGAACAAAAAACGGGATTGAAACCGGCATTTTATGTTGCTGAAATTGGCGACGGCGCAAAAAAACTGTTTTAACCGATGAGTGAATTTTCTTTTGAAGACCACCCCCATCGCCGGTTCAACCCACTGACCGGCGATTGGGTGTTGGTTTCGCCGCACCGCGCCAAACGGCCCTGGCAGGGACAGGTTGAAAAACCGGCTGCCGAACAGCGCCCGGCCTACGATCCGGGGTGTTACCTCTGTCCCGGAAACGAACGGGCCGGAGGAGTCAACAATCCCGACTACCGCGGAACATTTGTTTTTACCAATGATTTCAGCGCCCTGCTGGAAGACACCCCCGCCGGGGGCGACAGCGCCAATGACCTGTTTCGCACCGAAAGCGAACGGGGAATCTGCAAGGTTATCTGTTTTAGTCACGATCACAGCCTCACCATTCCCGAAATGCCGCTGGAAGATATCCGCCGCGTAGTGGATGTGTGGTGCCGCGAGTTTGAAGAGCTGGGCAGCAAGCCGTTTATCAATTACGTGCAGATTTTTGAAAACAAAGGAGCTATCATGGGCTGCTCCAATCCGCATCCGCACGGGCAGATCTGGTCCTCCTTGTCGGTTCCGGTTGAGCCGGCCAAGGAGTGTGTCACCCAGCAGGCGTGGTTCGACAAACACGGGCGGACGCTGTTGGGCGATTACCTGGCGGCCGAGCTCGAGAAAAAGGTCCGGATAGTGGCCGAAAACGATTCGTTTGTGGCGCTCATCCCGTTTTGGGCTGTGTGGCCTTTCGAGGCGATGATCATCAGCCGGCGGGCTGTGCAGAACATCCTGCAGCTTACGGCTGCCGAACGCGACGGACTGGCCGATATATACAAGCGACTGACGATCCTGTACGATAACCTCTTCCAGGTTTCGTTTGCCTATTCGGCCGGATTGCACCAGGCGCCTACCGATGGGCGGGAGCATCCCGGGTGGCATTTGCACATGCATTTTTATCCGCCACTGCTGCGTTCAGCTGCTGTGAAGAAATTTATGGTGGGCTATGAAATGCTGGCCACACCCCAGCGCGATATTACCGCCGAAGGCGCTGCCGCCCGTTTGCGCGATTTGCCGACAACACATTACAAAAGCCTTCCCGGTTAAAGATTTTATTTATCTTTCCCCGGAAAATTGAGGTAAGCCGAAAAAAGTAAAGCGCAAGGGAGAGAATATTCCGTGGGTTTTTCTTTCTTTATTGCAGATTTTTTTCGATACTTTTCAGCAGCCATTGAAAAAGGTCTTTTGGATGGAGAGCGGTTTGCGGGCAACGCTTTTGGATTTGCCGCAAACAGGTGCAGCCACAGAACCTGAACCTTGAGTCATGCTGTTGGGCAATTGTTTGAAAGAGAATTATTTCTAAAACTAAACTAATATTTAAAAATTATGAGTAAGAGTAAAAGTTATGCGTTACCAATCTTTATGATGATCCTGCTTTTTGGCATGATCTCATTTGTTACCAACTTGGCGGCGCCGATGGGTATTGTTTTGAAAAACCAGTTCAATGTTCCCAACTCTTTGGGAATGCTGGGGAACTTCGCGAACTTTATCGCTTATGCAGTCATGGGTATTCCGGGAGGCATTTTGCTTCAGAAAGTCGGTTATAAAAGAACCGCTCTGATTGCAATTGCTATCGGTTTTATCGGCGTCGGTATTCAATACCTATCAGGGCATGCTGAAAGTTTCGGCGTTTACCTTCTGGGGGCATTTATCGCAGGTTTCTCCATGTGTTTGTTGAATATCGTTGTCAATCCTATGTTGAACACTCTTGGAGGTGGCGGAAACAAAGGAAACCAGCTCATTCAGGTTGGTGGTTCATTCAATTCGGTAATGGCCACATTTACGCCGGTATTTGTAGGTATCCTGATTGGTGAGGCAACTAAAGCCAGGATAACCGATGTTTTCCCGATTATGTATATTGCGATGGGGGTGTTTGCTCTGGTATTTTTTATTTTATGGGCTACCTCTATTCCGGAACCGCATGCCGACCTTCCGAAAGAACCACTGGGTGGCTTGATGGCCGGTGCGCTCAAATTTCGCCATTTTGTGCTCGGCGCCATTGCCATTTTCGTTTATGTAGGTGTTGAAGTGGGAACTCCCGGTATCGCCAACTTATATATGACCACTCCCAGTGTAGAGAAGGCACAGGAAATTGTTGCTGCGTATAGCACGCAATCGGGAATTTCGGAAGACGCATACACCACTGCTCAAAGGATTGTTGACGGAAAGGATACTCCTGGTTTAGGCATTGCTACCGGAATTGCCGGCGGCGTAGTTGGTTTCTACTGGCTGCTGATGCTGGTGGGCCGTCTGTTTGGGGCAGGTTTTGGTCATAAGATATCCAGCAGGACCATGTTGAGTTCTGCTTCATTTGTGGGATTGGTCCTCGTTCTTCTGGCAATTTTCTGGCCCGTGAAAACTCTGATGTCGATGCCTTCCTTCAATGTCGAAGCCGGTGTCCTGAAGTTCGGATTGGTTCCTGTACCGATCAAATTCTTTTTCCTGGCCTTGGTCGGATTGTGTACCTCCATCATGTGGGGAAGCATCTTTAACCTGGCGGTTGAAGGATTAGGCAAATATTTGGCAGCTGCTTCCGGTATCTTTATGACGCTGGTTGCCGGTGGAGGTATCCTTCCCGCTATCCAGGGATGGGTTGCCGATATTGCCAACTTTGACATGAGCTATTGGGTTATTGTGGCAGGATTGGGCTATTTGTTGTTTTATGGAGTAATTGGCAACAAGAATGTGAACAAAGATATTCCTGTGGTATAGTAAAAGTCACGATGTAATGACTAGTCCTAAAAAAGCGTTACAGGATTAGACAAAAATAATTTATTTGATGAAGGAGGCTGTCCAAAAAGTAAAATTGGACAGCCTTTGTTTTTGCCCTCGCAACGTCTTGCCAACGGATGCCGTCGAAAAATAATTTCGTGCTTACCCGTTTCCCATTTCCTGCGCACCGTTTTTTCCCCTCCTGGTATTAGAAAAAATGGCCCTTCTCGTCAGGGGAAACTGATTGTTCAGTGAGGCGTCCAATCTTCGCCGGTACACGTTGGCATCTCCCTTTCCGGAAAATTGTAATCAATCCCCCGCGAAATACGATAGGCGGCCCGCCAATGGGCAGGGCTTCTCCGGGATCTATCCAGTCCCGCACCCGGCAGCGCTACCTTTCGATGACTTTTGGTGTGTTATAAAACACTTTTTGCCGGAAAAGCGGCGAATCAGCTTAAACGTAAATAATACTTTTATAGTTTTACTTCCAAAGAAAAGAACATTGGAATATTACCAGGGACATTCGAAATATTTGCTGGCCGTTGACTGTGTGGTGCTGGGCTACGAAGACGAGGAGCTGAAAGTGTTGCTTTACCCGCGCGGTTTTGAGCCGGTGAAAGGAAAATGGTCGCTGATGGGCGGATTTGTCGGGGAGGACGAGTCGGCCGAAGAGGCTGCCAGCCGGGTGCTGCAACAGATAACCGGGCTCGACAATATTTTTCTGGAACAGGTGGAAGCTTTTTCGAAACCCGGACGCGAAACCATCGCCCGGGTGGTGAGCATCGTTTTTTATGCGCTGGTGCGCATTCACCTGCACGACAAGGAGCTGCTGAAAGCGCAGGGCGCCGAGTGGCATCCGCTTTCGCAATTACCCGAACTGGTTTTTGACCACCGCGAAATGGTTGAGAAAGCTTTGTTGAAGCTGCAGCAGAAAGCCGGGTACAGCTTGGCTGGCAGCGAAATGCTCTCCGAACGGTTTACCCTGATGCAGCTGCGAAAACTCTACCAGGCCATTTACAGGCGGGAGTTCGACCCCGGTAATTTCCGAAAAAAAATCCTCTCCCTGGAGGTCCTCGAAAAACTGGATGAAAAAAACGCCTCAGAATCACGGAAGGGCGCCTATTATTACCGGGTTAAAGAGGAGATGGTCGGCATGGAGACTTCCCGGATTGTGAAATTCTGAAAACCGGAATTGTAAATCGGAAATAAAATACTGAACTAACTAAAAAGATCAACATGAGTACACTTGACTGGATTATCCTGGGACTGTTTGCAGCCGGACTCCTCGCCATCGTCATCTGGGTGATGCGCCAAAAAGATGAAAGCACTTCGGACTATTTTCTGGCAGGGCGTGATGCCACCTGGCTGGCAATCGGAGCCTCCATTTTTGCGTCGAATATCGGTTCGGAACATTTGGTGGGGCTGGCCGGCGCCGGTGCATCAAGCGGAATGGCTATGGCGCACTGGGAAATGCACGGCTGGCTGATCCTGATGCTGGGGTGGTTGTTTGTCCCGTTTTATGCCCGCAGCGGCGTTTTTACAATGCCCGAATTCCTGGAGCGGCGGTACAATGCCCGTTCGCGGTCGTTTTTCTCGGTCATTTCGCTGGTAAGTTATGTGCTCACCAAAGTCGCCGTGACGGTCTATGCGGGTGGGGTGGTTTTTAAAGATGTCTTTAACATCGAATCGGTCAGGTTTGGCGCCTGGGAAATCGACTTTTTCTGGATCAGCGCTATCGGATTGGTGCTGATCACCGGACTTTATACTACCCTGGGCGGGATGAAGGCGGTGCTCTACACCTCGGTGCTGCAAACGCCTATTCTGCTGATCGGGTCGATTGCCGTGCTGGTTATCGGGCTGGCCAAACTTGGCGGCTGGGGAGAGATGATGGAAATCTGCCGTGCCAATGTTTCGCCGCTGGGCGATCCGATGACCAGCCTCATCCGCTCGCCGCATGACCCCGAATTCCCGTGGACCGGCGTCATTCTGGGCTCTGCCATTATTGGTTTCTGGTACTGGTGCACCGACCAGTACATTGTTCAGCGTGTCCTCTCCGGACGCAACATGACCCAGGCCCGCCGCGGTGCTATTTTTGGCGCGTACCTGAAACTCACCCCCGTGTTTATTTTCCTGATTCCCGGGATGATCGCCTACGCGATGAACCAGAAAGGAATGATCACGCTGACCGGCAACGATTCGGCTTTTTCAACGCTGGTAAAAGAGCTGCTGCCCATCGGTTTTAAAGGAATCGTGATCGGCGGCATCCTGGCTGCGCTGATGAGTTCACTCGCCTCGCTGTTTAACTCGTCGGCCATGCTGTTTACGGTCGATTTTTATAAGAAATACAAACCCCAGGCCTCCGAAAAACACTATGTGCTGGTAGGACGCCTCGCCACTGTGGTGGTGGTGATTCTCGGAATTTTGTGGATTCCGGTGATGAAGGGGCTCGGAAAAGTGCTCTATGCCTACCTGCAGGATGTGCAGTCGCTGCTGGCGCCCGGAATTGCCGCAGTCTTTCTGTTGGGGGTTTTGTCGAAAAAAACCACGCCGGCCGCCGGTTTCTACGGATTGCTGATCGGCTTTACCATCGGGATGACCCGCCTGGCGCTGAAGATATTTGCCGGCTATTTTACCGAAGGTTCGCTGGTCCATACGGTGTTTATCGCCCCCAACTGGCTGCACTTTGAAATTTACATCTTCCTGATCGTCATTGCGGCGATGATCGTGATCAGCTATTTTACCGAGAAGAAAGACCCCGCCTCCATTCAGGGGCTGACTTTCGGTTCGGCAACGGCTGCCCAGCGGGCTGAAGTACGCGCCAGCTGGAGTAACTGGGATGTTATCAACTCGGTAATAATCCTGTCGGTGGTTATCGGTTTTTACGCCTATTTCTGGTAATCCGGAAAGTGCTGCCCGGCCTTTTGCATTGAAGTTTTAACTCTGTAACCTGATATTTAACACTTGTAACTTTTTTGAAATATGTCTGCAAAATATACGATTGGTTTGGATTATGGCACCGATTCGGTTCGGTCGCTGATAGTGAATGTGGAAACCGGAGAAGAGGTAGCCGGGGCGGTGTTTGAATATCCGCGCTGGAAAAAGGGCATGTATTGCGATCCGGTGAAAAACCGTTTCAGGCAGCATCCAAAAGATTACCTGGAAGGATTGGAGTTTACCATCACCGAAGCGTTGCGCCAGGCGCCTGCCGGAACTGCCGAAAAGGTGGTGGGCATTTCGGTCGATACCACCGGATCGACGCCGGTTGCCGTTGACGAACGGGGAACGCCGCTTTCGTTGACTGCCGGCTTCGAAGAGAATCCCAACGCCATGTTTGTACTCTGGAAAGACCATACCGCGGTGAAGGAAGCGGCCGAAATCAACGAACTGGCAGCCCGGTGGGAGGTCGATTTTACCCGCTACGAAGGGGGAATTTACTCTTCGGAGTGGTTTTGGGCCAAAATCCTGCATGTGGTGCGCGAAGACGCGGCCGTGTTACGGGCCGCCCACTCCTGGGTGGAGCATTGCGACTGGATCCCGGCTTTGCTCACCGGCAATACCTATCCCCAAACGATCCGGCGGAGCCGCTGTGCCGCCGGCCACAAAGCGATGTGGCACGAAGCTTTCGGCGGCCTGCCCTCCGAAGCGTTTTTAACGGCGCTCGACCCGCTGCTCAGCGGCCTGCGCGACCGCCTCTTCCGCGAAACCTACACCTGTGAGGTGGCCGCCGGAAAACTGTCGTCCGAATGGGCCAAGCGGCTCGGACTTCCCACCAACGTGGTGGTTGGGGTAGGAGCGTTTGATGCACACCTCGGAGCGTTGGGCGCCGAAATTCAGCCCTATTATCTTTCGAAAGTGATGGGAACCTCCACCTGCGACATGCTGGTGGCGCCATTTGATGAAGTGGGCGACAAGCTGGTCAGCGGAATTTGCGGACAGGTCGATGGTTCCATTGTTCCCGGCATGCTGGGCCTTGAAGCCGGGCAGTCGGCCTTTGGGGATATTTACGCCTGGTTCCGGAAGCTGCTCGAATGGCCGTTACAAAATATCCTGGCCGAAACCGAACTGATTGACGACGAAATCAAGCAGAAACTGATTGCAGAAACTTCAGACCGCATCATTGCCCGTTTGAGCGAAGAAGCAGCCAAAATTCCGGCCGGGGAGAGTGCACTGGTGGCGCTCGACTGGATGAACGGCCGCCGCACGCCCGATGCCAACCAGAACCTGAAAGGAGCCCTTGCCGGACTGACGCTTGGCTCTGATGCTCCGCGTATCTTCCGTGCTTTGGTTGAAGCGACCGCGTTTGGTTCCAAAGCAATTGTCGATCGTTTCCTCGAAGAGGGAGTCCGCATCGACGGGGTGATTGCCCTGGGCGGAGTGGCCAAAAAGTCGCCGTTTGTGATGCAGGTGGTTGCCGATGTGCTGAATATGCCGATCAAGGTGGCCCGCTCGGAACAGGCCTGCGCGCTGGGATCGGCGATGGCGGCTGCGGTGGCTGCCGGCGTGTATGCCACGGTGGCCGAAGCCCAGCAGAAAATGGGAGGCGGAATTGAAATGGAGTATCATCCCATTGCCGGGAATGTGGCCCAATACCGCCAGCTCTATGAGAAATACCGGAAATTCGGAAAGTTTATCGAGTTTGATTATTGAATACAGGATGGTTGCTGAAGCGTTTTTTACTGTTTCAGTAACTTAAAAACGGCCGGCTGCCTTTCGTTTTCAAATCGTAAAACATACCAGCCCGGAACAAGATGTTTCAGTTGGAGGCGGTTGGTGCCGGGTTGAAGAATCTGTGAATGGATAACAGCTCCGCCGGGCGACACCACACTGACCCGGCGGAAGTTTTCCGCCTGGATGATATACAGCTCGTCCTTCACCGGGTTAGGGTAGAAGAGTGGTGAGGAGGCGGGCTGTTGCGGTGCCGAAGAGACGATGGTCAGCGACTCCAGCCGGATATCTGAAAGGGTGAGCCCCACTGCAGACACGCCCAGGTCGAAAACCAGCCGGGATGACAGATCGGTGGTGGGCATGGTAAAAATATAGCTGAAGATTTTTTCGGTCGTTTCAAGAGTGAGGCGGTGGTAATCGCTGTAAGCATTCCACGGATCGCCCGATTTTCCGACATAGGTGTTGATGGTGCGGGGAGCTGCGGCGCTTGCCCTGAAGGAGACCCGGTACATCACCCCCTGCAGCAGCTGGAGGTTGCCTCTGGTCAGCTGCAGGTGCCAGCTCTCCGTCCCGCCCGACAGAACCGCGATTTCCAGCTTTTCTCCCGTATTGGACAGGCTGCCGTTCGCCCCGGCTTGTTTGCCGAGAAACCAGCCATCGTTGCCGTTCCGGAAATTGGAGGTATAAACCGGGGTGGCCACTACCTGCGCCGGCTGCGGCATGGGGTTGTGCAGCAGGGCCTCTGCCAGCGGAGTCCGCAACTGTCCGGTCGCCGGGTCATAAATACCGAAACCGGCACTGAACTCCCAGTAAGCCCAGCTGAAACCCTGTTCTTCGAACCAGCGGGCAAGATAGGTTGTCCAGCGTACCCGCGATTGCATATCGGCTTTGTTGTAGGCGCCAAATTCTCCTATGTGGACCGGGATGTGGTTGACTTTCGAAAATGTATGGACTGCGCTGAACTCATTTTGGATGGTCTGCCGTTCGTTTTCGGTGTCATACCATTGGGTGCCCAGCCAGTTTTGCGCCTCCGCGCCGCTCCATTCTGCTCCCTGGTGGGTAAAGTGAAAAGGATTGTAGTAGTGGAGCGTCAGGATGATATGTTCGTCGGATGGCAGCTGCAGCGCGCTGAGGCCGCCCAGTCCGCCCCATTCGGCAGTTCCCAGCAGTACGCAGCGGGTAGGGTTGTTCTGGCGGATTTCGGCCAGGGCGTCGGCAAAAAAAGTATTCCATTTGGCCGCCGTCAGGGCGCCGTTGGGTTCGTTCAGCACTTCAAACAGCAGGCTGTCGGGGTACGACTGGAAAAATGTAGAAATTTGCCGCCATTGCGAGAGAAAACGTTCCTTTTCGCCGTCGGGATTGGCCATCAGCGCTTCGTGATGGTGCATATTGATGATAACGTGCAGTTTGTATTTCAGGGCGGTATCCACCACCTGTTTGATGCGGTTCAGGAATTCGGATTCGATGGTGTAGGGGGGAGCGGAAAGACTGCGGCTGGCCGGTTCCCACCGGATCGGGAGACGCACATGTTGGAAGCCCAGTTCCGACAGGAGGCGAAAATATTCCGGTCGCCAGGGATTTCCCCACCCGGTTTCCGAAGGCGCTTCGAAACAGTTGCCCATGTTGATCCCGCGTCCCAGCTTCTGGTTCAGCTGAAAAGCCGCTGTGCGCTGCTGGGCAGGGCTGCTGAGCGCGCCTGCCAGGATTAGGAAACAGAAAGTTAGCCGGAGTTTCATCTTCATTCAGGTTCGTTTGTACCAAGATAAATGTTTTGCCGATAGCTTGTTGGGAAGGAGCAGGACTTTTCTCTGCAGAAAACCGGGAAAGCGCCCTAATTTAAAACCGAAATAAATTACGCCGTCTGTAAAACGAATTCCAACTTTTTTGCCGCTTTGAATTAGAAATCATTTACTTTTGAGCCGATATGCCATAAAATTCGATGTTGTCGCCTGACAGGGCGGGTTTTACCGCTTGGGGGCGATGATTTTGTTTTTAGCGCATCTCGATTGTTAAAAGCCAAATCTGTTTATGAACAAGCTGCTTGCCGTTGGTCTGCTGTGCTGGTGTATGCCTGCATTTTCGCAGTCCATCCTTACTGAAAAAAAAGTTAACCTTTCGTTTTCAGGCTTTGTCAAGAACGATTTTATTTTCGATACCCGGCGGAATGCAGAGGCGGTGGATGGTTTGTACACCTTGTGGCCCATGAAACCCCAGTACGATGCCAATGGAAAAGATATCAATGCGCAGCCCAGCGCCCGAATGTTCAGTATTTCCACCCGTTTTGGCACCCGTTTTTCCGGACTCGAGATCGGGCAGGTACAGGTAGGCGCTTATGTGGAGATTGACTTTACCGGCAACGATGCCGCCAACAGTATCCGTTTCCGGCATGCTTACACCACTTTTAACTGGCCCAAAACACAGCTGCTGTTTGGCCGGACCTGGCATCCTACCTTTGTTGAAAAGGTGTTTCCCGGGGTGATGGCGCTCAATACCGGTGTGCCATTTCAGGTGTTTAACCGCAGTCCGCAGGTGCGGATCACCCATCATCTTTCCCCTCACTTCGATGTGATTGCTGCCGCTTTGTACCAGATAAACTATATTAATTTTGGTCCCGACGGCGCACTGGCCCGCTACCAACGCGATGCCCTGATTCCCAACCTGCACCTGCAGCTCCAGTATTTTAATGAAAACTGGGTTGCCGGAGCCGGCTTCGACTGGAAAACGATCCAGCCGCGGAGTTTTACCACCGGCGCCGGCGGAAAAATTTATGCCACCAGCGAAAAGTTGCCAACCATCGCGGCGCTGGCTTACCTGAAATATACCAGGGGAAAATTTGAGCTGAAAGCCAAATCCATGTTCGGGCAAAATGTCTCCGAAAGTTTGTTGCCGGGCGGTTATGCCGTGGCGTCGGTCGATCCGGTTACCGGACATGAAACCTACACCCCCACCAACCATCTTTATAATTTTGTGAATCTGTTGTACGGCGACACCTGGAAAGTAGGGGTGCTGGCCGGCTACATGAAAAATTTCGGTACCTCGGAAAATCCAACGGCTACCTTTTATGCCCGCGGCGCCGATGTCGATGTTTGTTACCGTCTCTCCCCCCAGCTTACCTGGAAATACAAACACCTGCTGATTTCCTGGGAACCGGAAATAACGACCGCTACCTACGGCCAAATCGATTTAACCGACCGGGGAAAGGTCAAAAATGCTGAAGCGGTCACCAATTTCCGTAGTTTATTCACTGTATTTTATTTGTTCTGATGATCTATTGGGAAAAAGAGTTAGAGGTTCTTTCGCGCAAAGAGCTTGAAAAAATTCAGGTTGAAAGGTTGAGGAAAACACTTTCGCAGGCTGCGCATTCGCCTTATTACGGCGAGTTGTTCCGGAAGCTTCACATTACTCCGGAAAAAATTGACCGGGTGGAACAGATCCGGGAATTGCCCTTTACCACCAAGCAGGACCTGCGCGACCACTATCCGTATGGTTTTTTGACGTTGCCCAAACGCGATATCATCCGGCTGCACAGTTCAAGCGGAACCACCGGAAATCCGACGGTGATTTTTCATAACCGTCACGATATCTCTTCGTGGGCGAATCTGATGGCCCGTTCGCTGTTTTGTGCCGGGGTGCGTGACACCGATGTTTTTCAGAACATTGTCGGGTACGGACTTTTTACGGGCGGACTGGGTTTTCAGTATGGAATTGAGCGGCTGGGCGCGCTGAGCATCCCGGCCGGAGCCGGTAACAGCCAGCGCCAGATCAAGCTGATGCGTGACTATGGCACCACCGTAATTCATGCCATCCCGAGTTACCTGGGCCGGCTCTACGAAGTATTCCAGGCCGAAGGCCTCGATCCCCAAAGGGATACCGAACTCCGCCTGCTGGTAATTGGCGCCGAACCGCACACCGAAGAGCAGCGCCGCCGCATCGAAGAGATGTTTGGCGTGAAGGCGTTTAACTCGTTTGGGCTTTCGGAGATGAACGGGCCGGGCGTCGCTTTTGAGTGCGAATACCAGTCGGGGCTGCATATCTGGGAAGATGCGTACATGGTTGAAATTGTCGATCCCCAAACGCTGCATCCCGTTGCCGACGGAGAATATGGCGAGCTGGTGATGACCACCCTCGACCGCGAAGGAATGCCGCTGGTGCGCTACCGTACCCGCGATATCACCCGCATCCTGCCCGGCGATTGTCCGTGTGGGCGCACCCACCGCCGTATCGACCGCATCACCGGCCGTTCCGACGACATGTTTATCATCAAAGGGTGCAACGTCTACCCGATGCAGATCGAAGGGGTGCTGCTGAAAATTCCGGAAGTGGGCGCCGACTACCTGATTACGCTCGATACCCTCAATGGCAGCGACGAAATGATTGTGGAGGTTGAGGTCAAACGCGACTGGTTTAACGGCGACGTAGCCCGGCTGGATAAACTTACACGCCAGATTACCAATCAGATTCGCGACGAAGTTTTAACCAAACCCATCGTCAGACTGGTTGAGCCGGGCTCTATCCCGAAATCGGAAGGGAAAGCTGTCCGTGTCAGGGATTTGCGGGCAGCGTTGAAAGCCGGCAACTATTCGGCATAAATATTCAGAAACATAAATATTGAAAAAATGGCTTATCAGGTATCCATCTTTCTCGAAAATAAAATCGGTCGCCTCGAAAGGGTCACCTCGGTATTGAAGGAGAACCGGATCAATATTCAGAATATGAGTTTGATCCACACCGCCAACGGATGGGGAATTCTCAACCTGCTGGTGTCGTGTCCCGAACGGGCCTGTGCAAAACTTTGCGAAGCTGGTATGTCGGCCTCGCTGCGGAAAATTGTGGCTCTCGAAATGCAGGATGTGCCGGGCGGTCTCGATGGACTGCTCACCAAAATTGCTTCGGCCGGGGTGAATTTCACCAACGCTTACGGGCGGGTGGTAGAGCCGGGGCAAAAAGCCTTCTTTTTTATCGATGCCGACCAGATCGAAGATATCAATGAAAAATTGCAGGCAGTGGGGTTGACCCCGGTAAACGACGACCTGATTTACGGAGTTTAAGAACTAAAATTTATGAAAAAACAAGATCTTATTTTTACCCTTTTTGTTGGATTGCTGTTTGTGCCTTTTTTTGTTTCCGGCACGTTGTACCAATTCTATCAGCAGTTTAATGTAGAGCATCCGTTTGTGACGGGTTTCCTGAAATTTGCCATTCTGGCCACCACCGGCGAAGCGCTGGGGTTGCGCCTGCGCGAAGGTGTTTACAACAAACCCGGGTTTGGGCTGCTGCCCCGGGCGGTCGTGTGGGGATTTCTCGGTTTGACAATCGTAATGGCTTTTCAGATCTTTTCGGCCGGGGCGCCCGTGTTTCTGGCAGCGCTGGGTATGGAGGGGGCGGCTGCATCGCTTGGCGGCCCCATGGGACCTTTGCGCATCCTGACCGCTTTTGCCATCAGCGTGACGCTCAACCTGATCTATGCCCCCGTCATGATGACCTTGCATAAAATAACCGATACCCACATTATCAACAACAACGGAACATTGTCGGGGCTGCTCCGTCCCATCCGGTTTGGCGAAATTTTCACCGGATTAAACTGGAACGTACAGTATAACTTTGTCTTCAAAAAAACCATTCCGTTTTTTTGGATTCCGGCGCATACCATCACTTTTTTGCTGCCATCCGAGTTTCGCGTCCTTTTTGCCGCCCTGCTCGGAATTGCGCTTGGGGTCATCCTGGCAATTGGGATATCAAAAAGTAAATGATAAATTGTAGTAGCGATATAAAAATGATTTGGAACGAAAAAATTGAGTGTGCCAGCCGTGAGGAGATGAGGGCTTTACAATCGGAAAGGCTGGTAGAGACGGTACAGCGGGTTTACCACAGCATCCCGGGGTATCGCCGGAAGATGCAGGAGGTGGGGCTGGTCCCGGCCGACATCCGCAGTATCGATGACCTGAGTAAATTACCTTTTACCACTAAAACCGACCTGCGCGACAACTATCCGTTCGGGATGTTTACGGTCCCGATGAGTGAAATTGTCCGGGTACACGCCTCGTCGGGAACCACCGGAAAACCTACTGTGGTGGGCTACACCCGCAAAGACCTTAATATGTGGGCCGAAGTGGTCACCCGCTCGCTGGTGATGGCCGGCGCGCACCGCAACGATATCGTACAGGTGGCCTACGGATATGGCCTCTTTACCGGTGGCCTGGGAATTCACTACGGAACAGAAAACCTGGGGGCTACTGTTATTCCCATTTCGGGGGGAAATACCGAAAAGCAGATTCGGCTGATGCAGGATTTTGGGACTACCGTGATTACCTGCACCCCTTCGTATGCCCTTTATCTGGCTGAAGTGATGCAGGAAATGGGCATTCGTCCCGAGGAGTTGAAACTCCGGGTGGGGATTTTTGGCGCCGAACCGTGGAGTGAAAACATGCGCCGCGAAATTGAATCTAAGCTCAGGCTGAAAGCCATCGATATTTACGGGTTAAGCGAAGTGATCGGGCCGGGGGTTTCGTGCGAATGCCAGTTCCAGGCCGGCATGCACATCAACGAAGACCACTTTGTCCCGGAAATTATCGATCCGCAGACCTTGCAGCCGGTTGCACCGGGCGAACGCGGCGAACTGGTATTTACCACCGTCACCAAAGAGGGGATTCCGCTGCTCCGTTACCGGACCCGCGACCTCACCCGGCTCATCTACGACCGTTGCGAATGTGGCCGTACCCTGGTGCGCATGGAAAAATGCACCGGCCGTTCCGACGACATGCTCATTATTCGCGGCGTGAATGTGTTTCCGTCGCAAATTGAAAGCGTACTGCTCGAAATGAGCGAAACCGAACCGCACTATCTCCTCATTGTGGACCGGGAAGGAAATCTCGATACCCTGAAACTGATGGTGGAGGTACAGGGACAGTTTTTCTCTGATGAAATCAGGGAATTGCAGGCCCTGCGCATGAAGATTACCCACAAAATTGAAAGCACCCTCGGCATTTCGGTCGATGTGAAACTGGTTGAACCCAAAACCATCGAACGGACAGCCGGAAAAGCCAAACGTGTGATTGACAACCGTAAACTCTGAAAATATGATTGCCAAACAAGTTTCCGTATTCTTAGAAAACAAATCGGGACGGCTGAATGAGGTGACGCAGATCCTGGGCGACGCCGGGATCAATATTTCGGCCTTCAGTATTGCCGACACGTCCGATTTCGGCGTGCTGCGCATGATCGTCCCCGACCCCGAGAAAGCCGTGGAGGTGCTGCGCGATCACGATTTTTCGGTACAAACCACCCGCGTGATTTTGCTCAACAGCCCCAACCAGCCCGGGTCGCTGGCGGCTACCCTGAAAATCCTCAGCGCCGAAAATGTTTTTCTGGAATACCTCTACGCCTTTTCGATGAATGAAAACACCGCCGTGATTGTGATCCGGCCCACCGACATCGACAAGTGCATGGAAGTGATCAACCGGAACCGCGAAGCGCTGGAGAGCGGCGGCAGCCATTTTCAGATCTGAAAAAACAGACAAAGCGATTTCCGGAAAAGCCGACGCCTCGCATACAGGGCTTATTGTTAAGCCTTGCATGCCGGGCGTTATTTTTTTGACTCGCAACACGCAGAATTTGTATATTTGGAATCATTAAAAACAAACGAATGAAGCGAATCGCTATACAGGGAATTGCCGGGTCGTTCCACGAAGATGCCGCGCAACGATACTTTAACGAAGAGATAGAGGTGGTGGAGTGCAGGTCGTTCACGCGGGTGTGTGAGCTGGTCGACACCGACCAGGTGGAGTATGCCGTGATGGCTATCGAAAACTCCATTGCCGGCAGCCTGCTCAACAATTACCAGCTTATCCGCGACTTTCACCTTAAAATTATCGGTGAGATCTACCTGCATATCCAGATGAACCTGATGGCTGCCGAAGGGACCACCAGACAGGATCTCCGCGATATCTATTCACACCCGATTGCGCTGAAACAGTGCGCCGAATACCTCGAGAAGAATTTTCCGCAGGTGGAGTTACATGAGATGAGCGACACGGCGGCTTCAGCCCGGTTTATCGCCAACGAACGGCCTGCCGGAGCCGCCGCCATTGGCAACCAGCGTTCGGCCGATATGTACGGACTGCAGGTGTTGGACACCGGCCTGGAGACCAACCGGAAAAATTACACGCGCTTTCTGATCCTTTCGAAACACGGAAATTCCAGCGAAGGGACCAACAAAGCTTCCATCTGTTTTGAAGTGGGACACTTCTACGGGGCGTTGGCCCGCGTGCTCAACACCTTTGCCGAAAACCGGATCAACCTCACCAAAATCCAGTCGGTGCCGATTATCGGAAAACCCAATGAATATACGTTTCATGTCGATATTGAATGGGAGGCGTTGCCCAATTACGAACAGGCCATCCACCAGGTGCTCAAAAGCGTTTCGAGCCTTTCGATCCTGGGCGAATATGTGCGCGGCGAATTGGCAATACACAACCAGTAGTGATTAATAAATTTAATACCAGGTAATTATGAGTAAGATTGCGATATTTTTTGGTCCGGAAAAGGGCGCAGTAAACCGGGTTGCCGACAAGATCCGTCAGCTGCTGGGCGCCGAAAAGGTTGAAATGGTCTCCGTCGCAAATGCCACGGCAGCCAGCCTGAAACCCTTTGATAAAATTATCTTCGGAATATCCACGGTCGGAAAAGAGACCTGGGATTCCACCTTTTCGAACAACGACTGGGCGAAATTTATGCCCGAGATCAGCAAAGGCGACTTCCAGGGCAAAACCGTCGCCATTTTCGGGTTGGGCGACCACATCACCTATGCCGCCAATTTTGTCGATTCGATGGGGCAGCTGGCCCGCGAACTGCAAAAAACCAGCGCTCACCTGGTAGGACAGGTGCCGGTCGAAGGTTACGAGTTTGAAGAGTCGGCAGCCATTATCGACGGAATGTTTGTCGGACTACCTGTGGATGAGGATTTTGAGCCGGAGTTGACCGACGCCCGGATTGCCGCCTGGGTCGCACTTTTGAAGAATCAACATGGCTTCTGAAACGTATGATATAAATCAGATAAAATTTTTTGTCTGATTTATTTGTATTTGGTAAGAGAGAAAGGCTTCTGTCTTTCAAAAATTAATCAGACCGGCCTGCCCGCTTCGGTTTTGTCAAAACGTTGCCCGGGCGCTTTCAAACCGGTTTGTCATTTCCTAAAACCTTTAGTTACTTTAAATTAAAATTGAGCCTATGAACAGTTCACCCATCTCCAAAGCGGTTGTTGAACAGAAGATCCGGGAGCTGCGGATTCCCGAGCCCGGACGTGCTTCCATCCGCGAAATTGTAGCGGTAGTCAATGCCATCGAAGCAGAAACCGGGGTGAAATATATCCGAATGGAAATGGGAGTTCCCGGCTTGTCGCCTTCCCAGGTTGGAACCGACGCCGAAATCGACGCGCTGAAACGCGGCGTGGCAGCCATCTATCCGATGATGGACGGTATTGCTCCTCTCAAACAGGAAGCGTCGCGTTTCATCAAAAATTTTATGGATGTGGAGGTTGACCCGCGCGGCTGCATCCCCACTGTGGGCTCGATGCAGGGCACTTATGCCTCTTTTCTGGTAGCCGGAAACATCGACCCGAAGAAAGATACGACGCTGTTCGTCGACCCCGGATTTCCGGTGCAGAAACAGCAGATGATGGTACTGGGACAAAAGTTCCGCTCCTTCGATGTCTTTAATTTCCGGGGCGATAAGCTCCGTCCCAAACTCGAAGAGATTCTCCGCGAAGGCAACATCAGTTCGATCATCTATTCAAATCCCAACAATCCGGCCTGGATCTGTTTTACTGAAGAAGAACTGCAGGTGATTGGCGAGCTGGCCACCCAGTACGATGTGATTGTAATGGAAGACTTGGCCTATTTTGCGATGGATTTCCGCAAAAACCTTTCTACGCCGGGACAGCCTCCGTTTCAGCCAACAGTGGCCAAATACACGTCCAACTACATTCTGTTTATCTCCAGCTCGAAAATATTTTCCTACGCAGGCCAGCGCTGCGCGATCATGGCGATTTCGAACGCCCTCTACGATCGCGAATATCCCAACCTGCAAAAACGGTTTCAAAGTCCGACCTTCGGTAGTACGGTTACCCTGCGGGTGTTGTACTCGCTCTCTTCCGGAACCTGCCATTCGGCGCAGTGGGCGCTGGCAGCCATGTTCAAAGCCGCCAGCGATGGGCGTTTCAACTTTGTGGAAGAGGTGAAGGAGTATGGCGAAAAGGCAAAAATTATGAAACGTCTTTTCCTCGACAATGGCTTTTATCTGGTTTATGAGGAAGATTTGGGCGAACCCCTGGCCGACGGCTTCTATTTTACGCTGGCTTATCCCGGCATGACCGGCGCCCAGCTGGTACAAAACCTGCTTTATTATGGTATCAGCGCCATTGCGTTGTACGATACCGGCAGCGAACGCGAAGGGTTGCGGGCCTGTGTGTCGCACGTGCAGCGCAGCCAGTTTAAAGACCTGGAAGAGCGGCTGAAACTGTTTCATGCCGATTTTCCGGTAGCCCGTCACGGAATCTGACTGAACAATGGAAGAGAGCAAGGTCATATCCCGGTACAAGCTCACACTGGCTCAAATCAGCGAAATGTCGCTGAAGAATAAACCGGTGCTACTGAAAAAAGGGGAGTCGTTTCTCAACTACGGCGAAAAGACCAAAAAAATCGGAATCCTGGTGAGTGGCCTCTTGTACGCCACCTACCTCTCTCCAGCGGGCACCGAATGGATTTCCCGGTTTTTCTATCCGCCTCAAAACTTTATTGTGAGTAACCACGAAGGGTTTTATTACGGGACCAACTCCTCGGAGGCGATCAGGGCTTACGAAGATTCGGAGCTGATCTGTATCGAAAAAGAGGAGTTTAAGAATATGCTCGACCATAACCGGCAGTTTGAACGGACGGTACGTATCCTGGCCGAAGAGAGCTACATCCAGGCGTTGCAGCGGATACACGCCCTCCAGTCGCTGAATGCCCGGCAAAGGATCCAGCAGTTTCTCGCGGAAAACAGCGCGTTGGCGTCACGCTTACAACGACAGCACATCGCCTCTTACCTCGGGATTCACCGCAATATTTTGGCAAAAGTTCTTAGCATGATTTAATTTCGCAACTTTTGTTGCGTACTGGAGTAACCGGATAAGGTAGATTTGCGACTTGCCGGTTGGGAATAAAAAGATCGTTATTTGAAAAATTATAACGCGGGAAGGTAGAAACCGGTAGCCGGATAGAAACTTCCTGCTGAAAGAAACATAAAATGATAAGCTATGGCAAAAGTCAGAGGTGCAGTCGTTGTCGACAAAGAAGGATGTAAAGGTTGCGGGCTGTGTGTGGAAGCGTGCCCCCAGGATGTGCTGAGCCTGAACAAAGAGGTGAACAGCCGGGGGTACAACTACTCCTACATGGAAAATCCCGAAGCCTGTATCGGGTGTTCCAATTGCGGGATGGTTTGTCCCGACACCTGTATTACCATTTACCGGGTAAGAATTTGAATGTAAAATCTTAAATGCTTGACATACATGGGAGAACTAAGATTAATGAAAGGAAATGAGGTGTTAGCCGAAGCTGCGGTCCGCTGCGGTTGCGACGGATATTTCGGTTACCCCATCACGCCCCAGTCGGAGGTGATGGAAACCCTCATGGAACTGCAACCCTGGACGACCACCGGCATGGTGGTTTTACAGGCCGAAAGTGAAGTGGCATCGATTAATATGCTGTATGGCGCTGCTGCTACCGGCAAAAAAGTGATGACCTCCTCTTCCAGTCCCGGCATCAGCCTGATGGCTGAAGGGATCTCTTATATTGCCGGGGCCGAACTGCCCTGTCTGATCGTAAATGTGCAGCGCGGCGGGCCTGGGCTGGGAACCATCCAGCCGTCGCAGGCCGACTATTTTCAGGCGGTCAAAGGCGGCGGACACGGCGACTACAAGCTGATTGTGCTGGCTCCCGCGTCGGTGCAGGAGATGAACGACTTCGTGGAGCTGGCCTTCGAGCTGGCCTTTAAATATCGCAATCCTGCCATGATTTTAACCGACGGAGCAATCGGGCAGATGATGGAAAAAGTAGAACTGTCGGACCACAAACCCCGCTGGACCAGTGAAGAGGTCCGCCAAAAATGGGGATCGTGGGCAACCGTTGGAAAAGTCCCGGGACGCCCGCACAACGTGATCACTTCGCTCGAGCTGGATTCGGGAAAAATGGAGGTCAATAACCTGCGTTTTCAGGAAAAATATCGCAAGATGGAAGCCGAAGAGGTGCGTTTTGAAGAGATCATGTGCGAGGATGCCGAATACATTTTGATCGCCTTCGGTACTTCGTCACGGATCTGTCAGAAATCGATCGAACTGGCACGTGCCAAAGGAATTAAAGTGGGGCTGTTGCGCCCGATCACGCTTTACCCGTTCCCCCGGCAGGCAGTGGCCAACCTGGCCCGCCGCGCCAAAGGGTTCCTGGTGGTGGAGATGAGCGCCGGTCAAATGATTGAAGATGTAAAACTGGCCGCTTTCGACGCCGGTTTGTCATTGCCGGTCGAGTATTTCGGACGGATGGGAGGCATCTTGCCCTCTCCCGGCGAAGTGGTGGAGGCGCTTGAAGAAAAATTGATTAAAAAGTGAACGTTATGAACATCAGTGATATCATCAAGCCGGAAAATCTGGTTTACGAAAAATCGAAACTCCAGCTCAACACCATTATGCACTACTGTCCGGGGTGCAGCAACGGCGTGGTCCACAAGCTGATCTCGGAAGTGCTTGAAGAGCTGGGCCTGCAGGAGCGCACCATTGGCGTTTCGCCGGTGGGGTGTGGCGTGTTTGCCTACAACTACATCGACATCGACTGGCAGGAGGCTGCCCACGGCCGCGCGCCGGCTGTTGCTACCGGAATTGTCCGCACCAACCCCGATAAAATTGTGTTTACCTACCAGGGCGACGGCGACCTTGCTTCCATCGGGGCTGCCGAAATTTTACACGCCTGCAACCGGGGCGAAAATATCGTCGTGGTTTTTATCAACAACGGAATTTACGGGATGACCGGCGGACAGATGGCGCCAACAACCCTGGAAGGACAGGTGACTTCAACCACTCCTTTCGGGCGGAATATCGACCTGAACGGCTATCCCATGAAAATTACCGAGCTGATCGCCCAGCTGCCCGGAACAAGCTACGTAACCCGCCAGTCGGTGCAAACAGCTGCCGCGGTGCGTAAATGCAAAAACGCCCTGCGGAAAGCTTTCCAGAATGTGGATCAGAAAAAAGGAACCTCGTTCGTTGAAGTGGTTTCAACCTGCAATTCGGGATGGAAAATGTCGCCGGTGCAGGCCAACAAATGGATGGAAGAGAACATGTTCCCCTTCTATCCGCTGGGAGACATGAAGGACAGCGAAAAAAATGCACCGGTTTCAAAAAATTAAAAACGGAAAATTATGACGGAAGAAATTATCATAGCTGGTTTCGGAGGACAGGGCGTTCTTTCGATGGGCAAAATTTTGGCCTATTCGGGAATTATGGAAGACAAGGAGGTGACCTGGTTCCCGTCGTACGGGCCTGAAATGCGCGGCGGAACAGCCAACGTGACGGTCATCGTCAGCGACGGCCGCATCAGCTCGCCGGTGCTGCACGAATACGACACGGCGATCATCCTCAACCAGCAGTCGATGGACAAGTTTGAGCAGGCCGTAAAACCCGGCGGCGTTCTGATTTATGACCCCAACGGAATTATCCGCCCGCCCAAACGGACCGATATCAACATTTACAAGGTAGAAGGGACCCGCGCTGCCATTGAAATGGGCAATCCGAAGGTGTTCAACATGATTGTTCTGGGCGGCTACCTGAAAGTGAAACCGGTAGTTACCCTGCAAAATGTGGAACGCGGCCTGGAGAAATCGCTGCCTCCCCGTTACCACAATATGATCCCGCTAAACCTTACGGCTATCCGCAAAGGCGGCGAAATTCTGGAAGCCATGCCTAAACCGTAACCCGAAGCGGTTCTGCAACCAGGGAGGCGTCCTGAGTGCGTCTCCTGTTTTTGAAATCAGTATTGTTGACCAGGCTTTAAAGGTCAGGCTCAATACTGATTTTTTATTTAAAAGCTTGTATATTAGTGCTATCTTTCAGCTGAACAGTTTTCTTTTTTGAACGAAGAGCCGGATATTACCTTTCTTTTTGTATTATTGCGCGCAAAATACGAGAGAGTTTAAAAGACAATATTTTTTCAGATTTTTTGTATAACAACCACATGAAGCGATTTGTGTGGTGTTTTAGTTTTCAGAAAAACGGTTCTGAACAGAATCAACCAGGAGAGCCTGACTTATGAGAAGGAGAATTCTTTTTTTATTGATCTGCCTGATGGGGGCCCAAATCGTGCATGGCCAGGGAAACCGCATTTCCGGCATTGTAACAAGTTTTGAAACCCATGCGCCGGTATTTGGAGTGTCGGTTATTGTAAAAGGCACCACGGTTGGTACCATCACCGACCGTAACGGTTTCTACCAGCTCGACCTGCCGTTTCCGGAGGCTGTCCTTGCTTTCACCTATTTGGGGATGAAAAGCACGGAGGTAGCTGTGGAAGGCAACACGGTGAATGTGGAGCTCCATCCCGAATCTTACGGACTGGAAGAGGTGATGGTGGTGGCCTACGGCAAAGTTGCGCGGGAGGCGTTTGTGGGATCAGCGGCGCTGATCAAGTCCGGAAGACTGGAAAAATTTCAAACCACCAATGTAACCAAAGCCTTGCAGGGATTGGTTTCGGGCGTGATGACCACCTCCGGTTCGGGACAGCCCGGCGAAGGCGCTGCCATCCGTATCAGGGGAATCAGCTCTTTCAACGAGGTGGAGCCGCTGATTGTGGTCGATGGTTTTCCTTATGGTGGCGATCTCAGCTCACTGCCTGTCGGCGATATCGAGTTGGTGACGGTGCTCAAGGATGCTACTGCCACCGCCCTGTATGGCTCGCGGGCCGCTGCCGGCGTTATCATGATCACTACCCGGAAAGGAGCTGATGGAGCTTCGAAACTTGAAATCAACACCACCTGCGGAATCTCCGGACGTGCCGTTCCGTCGTACCAGCGGGTTTCGACCGCACAATATTATGAACTCATGTGGGAGGCGCTCCGGAACAGCTTGTTGGCGCAGGGAAAATCGGCAGCAGAAGCGGCTGCGCTGGCTTCGGGTAACCTGGTTTCGACCCTTGGCGGCTACAACGCCTACCAGGTTGCGGACAATGAGCTGGTAGGTACCGACGGAAAAATTAATCCTGCCGCTTCGCTGTTGTGGGAAGATGATTGGGAAAAAGAGGCTTTTGTTACCGGTTACCGCCGCGAAGTAAGCCTGCGGGCAAGTGGTGCCATCAACCAGGCTAACTATTTTGCCTCGGTGTCGGCGCTGGATGAAGCCGGCATTGTGAAAGCTTCTGACTACAAACGTTATGCAGCCCGTTTAAACCTGAATGCCCCGGTAAACAAGTGGATTGACCTGGGAATGAGTTTGTCGGGCGCCATTTCGGGACAAAATTATCCCGAAAACCTCGCCGGTTCTTTTCTCAATGTTTTCAAATTTACCCGCGAAGTACCACCGGTCTTCCCGGTTTATGCGTACGATGGGGCGGGGAACCGGCAAACGGGTCCCGACGGCAATCCTTTATTCGATTTTGGAAAAGCATTCGGGCGCTCCCGTTCTTACGGATCGGCGGTCAACCCGCTGGCCACCGCGGTTTTGGATAAACGCCAGTACACCCGCGACAATGTTTCGGCCCGCTCGTCGCTGGCTTTTCAACTGGCCAGAGGACTGGAGTTCAGCGTCAGCGGAAGTGTGGACTATTTGACATTTAATGTGCTGAACCATGAAAACAGCCAGATGGGGGCAGCTGCCAGTTTTAAAGGACGTTCAACCCGGAAGAATGACCGCAGCCTTACCTTCAGCGCCAATCAGCTGCTCCGCTACGATACTGTCTGGGGGCAGCATCACCTCGGCGCAATGGCCGGGCATGAGTCGTTCAGTTTGAAGATTAACCATCTGGAAGCGATTCGTTCCGGATTTCCGCTGCCCGGGCTTTTTGAGCTGAATGCTGCGGCAAAATCGGAAGGATCGGGTTCTTATGAAGACAACTACCGGATTGAAAGTTATTTGGGCAAGGTTGATTACAACTATGCCGGAAAATATTACGCCAATGTCAGCATTCGCCGTGACGGTAATTCGATTTTCCACCAGGACCGGCGGTGGGCCGATTTCTGGTCGGCCGGTGTGGCCTGGAAGATCTCGGAGGAGGAGTTTCTGAACGAGCTGTCGTGGCTGAACACCCTGCGGCTGAAAGCCAGCTATGGCGAACAGGGAAATGATAAAATCGGCACCTATTATGCCTACCAGGGATTGTATGAGGTGGGCTGGAACAATGTCAGTTACCCGGGCATGCTTGCCAACCGGTTGCCCACTCCCGACCTCACCTGGGAGTCGCTGAAATCGGCCAATATCGGCGCCGAAATGAAGTTTTTGCACCGCTTCCTGATCAACCTGGAGTATTATCGCAAAGACAACAGCAACCTGCTGTTTGCCATGCCACTGTCGCCATCTACCGGCTTCGGCTCTGTCGATGCCAATATCGCCCAGCTGCGCAACGAGGGTTTTGAACTCGATATCACGACCTGGCTGGTTAAAACGCCCAAAGTGGAATGGTCGGTGGAGATGAACTTCTGGAACCTGAAAAACAGGATCATGAGTTTATCGCAGCAATATATCATCAACGGAACCAAACGTTGGGAGGTGGGACGATCGGTTTACGATTTCTGGCTGCAGGAGTATGCCGGGGTAAATCCGGAAACCGGAAAATCACGCTGGTATAAAGATGAGTACAAAACCGGCGCCGGAGGTGTTCCCGAAAGAACCGGAAACCGTATCCTCACGGAAAAATATTCAGAAGCAACCCGCTATTATCAGGGCTCTTCCCTTCCCGGACTGATGGGAGGGGTGGCCAGTACGATTCAGGCACAGGGCTTCGATGTGTCGGTTTTTGTCAATTATGCGCTGGGTGGAAGGGTGTTGGACAGAGGCTACCAGACCATCATGCACAGCGGACAGATTTACCACTGGCACCAGGATATTTTGGAGCGGTGGACGCCGGAAAACAGGGAGACCACCATTCCGATCCTTGACCGCGACCAGAATGCAAATGCCCAATCTTCCCGCTTTCTGACCAGCGGCGATTATTTCTCCCTCCGGAATGTCACCCTTGGATACCAGCTTCCGGCTAACCTGCTGATGCAGAAAAAAGTCTCCGGCCTCCGGTTGTTCCTTTCGGGCGATAACCTGCTGCTGGCCTCCGCCCGCCGCGGCCTCGACCCCCGCCAGTCCATTGCCGGAACCCCTTTGGATGAATACCCGTCTGTGCGAACCATCACTTTTGGCTTAAACGTAACTTTTTAAATGTCTGCGCGAATGAAAATGAAGTGCCTGAAAATGATACCCCTTCTGTTGCTCTTTTCTGCCTGTAAGAAAGATTTTCTGGAGACCGAACCAACCCGGCAGGTCTCTTTTGAGCAGGTTTTTTCAACCACCGACAATATTCAGACGGTTCTGGACGGGGTTACCCGCAACATGCGTTCGTATTACCCCGCCACCAATGAAACGCACGACCAGTTTGGAGTGAAATCGGTCGACCTGGCGATCGATCTGATGAGCGAGGATATTGTGGTGGAAAAAATACACTGGTTTGGCTACGACTACCGTTTCGACAACCGTACGGCCAATTACCCCCGTCCGCAATATGTGTGGACGATGTTTTACCGGCTGATCAATAACGTCAATAATGTGATCAACAGCGTTGACGAGGCGGCTGCTCCGTCTGAAACAGTTCGCCGCAACCTCAAGGCCAGGGCGCTAACCTTGCGGGCCTATTTCTATTTTCAGCTGATCCAGCTGTTTCAGCACACCTACATCGGGCATGAAAATGACCTGGGCGTGCCGCTTTATACCGAAACGACCCTGGAAGGGAAACCGCGTGCCAAGGTGAGCGAAGTGTACCAGCGGATCACTGCCGACCTCGATGAAGCCATCCTCCTGTTTGATGCAAACCCGATGGCCCGCCGGCACATCTCCGACATAACCGGAAATGTTGCCAGAGGAATCCGGGCGCGGGTGGCGCTGGTGATGAACGACTGGAAGAGCGCGGCAACCCTGGCCGCCGCTGCGCGGCAGGGGACTACCCTGATGACTGCCGAGAAGTTTTCGGCCGGTTTCGATAATTATACCGAGCAGAACTGGATGTGGGGCTTCGAAATTAACGACGAACAATCCACCACGTTTGGATCCTGGTTTTCTCACATGGACTGGTCGGTGCAGGGATATTGCGGCGCAGGCTACTCCCGGAAAATCTTCAGCCTGGCGCTCTTCAACCGGATGAACGATGCCGATGTCCGGAAAAAACTGGTCGACACCTCGTTATGGGCATCCAAAGGATGGCTTATTCCGCGTAAATTTTCAGCCGGCGGCGGCAAAGGTTTTTCGGCCGACTACGTGATGATGCGCCCCGAAGAGATGCTGCTGATCGAAGCCGAAGCGCGCGCCCGTCTGTCGGAGGAAACAGCTGCCCGCGGACTGCTGAAGGAGCTTCGCGACAAGCGGTACGACACGCCGGCGACGGTTACTGCTGCCGGCGATGCGCTGGTGGAGGAGATCCTGCTCGAACGGCGTATTGAGTTGTGGGGCGAAGGTTTTGCCGCGTTAGACCTGAAGCGGCTGAAAAGAGGGATCGACCGCAACAACAGCAACCACAATGCAGTGGTGGTCACTGCGGCAGCCATGAAAGTCCCGGCCGAAGATAAACGGTGGATTTACCAGATTCCGCAGTCGGAGATCGATGCCAACCAACAGATCAACGAGGAGCATCAGAATCCCTGATCGGCCGGAACCGGGGACGCGGCAGTCCCGATGAAGGATAGCAAAAGAAAAAACGTTGCGTCTATTGCGTAAAACCTGCTGAAGGATTTTTATTCAATAGACGCAACGTTTGTTTTAAAGCCGCCCGGGCTGACTGTTGTGCAATGCCGTAAAAACCGCGCCAGCCGGGCTATCCTTTTTTTAATGACGGGTTATTCGATATTTATCTTTTTGCCTTTGGGGTAGCGGACGGTGTAAGAGAGTTTTTTCTCAGCCCGTTCCGTCGGTTTTAAATCCAGTATCCAGTTTACCTCTCCGGTTTCGCTATTCAGGCGGCCCCCGTCGGTTTTGCTGTCGGTCACCTCAATTTCGGCGTTGGCCGTCATCGGAACCTGGTCGGTGAGGGTAAGCGATATTTTTTGCTGTTTGTTGTTGCGTACGGCAATTTTCCAGGTTTTGGTCACTTCCGACCTGCTGCCGAGGAAACGGGACGAGGAGTACTCTTTTTCGAGGGTCCGCTGCACGGTGATGTTGCGGTCGGTACCCAGCGAAAGTTCGAGTGTGTCGGTAAAGTTACGCGTGTCGAGCAGTGTTTTGCCGGTAAACGCCCCTTCGAAATAGATGTGGGCCTCGCCTTCGAGCAGGTTCAGCTGCTCCCAGTTGAAGAGGCGCGCCTTCAGGTGGGCCGCTGGAGAAATTTTGGGGATCGAGAGGTAGGAGTATTCAGCCGGAATAGCAACGGTGGAGATATCAACCTGAAAGTTTTTTCCGTTGGAAGGAACCGAAAACGGTTTTTCGAGGGCAAACTCCACGGTTGTCTGCTGTTCGGTTTGGGTCACGTTCAGCGGAATGCTGGTCGGCTGAACCGCGGTTCCCCTTATTTTAATATTTTTCGGACTGGCAGAAACACCTGCAGCCGCGCCGGTGAGGGCAGACCGGGACTGTACGCCATAACCCACCACCACCACCTCGTCCAGGTTTTGGACCGACGGTTGCAAATAGACATTTTGAGTGGCGCTGGAAATCAAAATCCGCTGGGTTTCCATCCCGATGAACGAAAAGTTGAGGTATTGTCCGGCGGCCGGAATGGCAATCGAATAGCGTCCGTTGACATCGGAAACCGTGCCAATCGAGGTTCCTTCCACCATCACCGTAACACCAGGCAGCGGCTGATTGTCCGTCGCATCGAAAACCGTTCCGTTTACCTGCGGCAGATTGGGCCTGTTCAGCGGCCTGGCGGCCTGGTAGTTGAGCCAGTAGGGGGCGAGCTCCGGCAAAACGCCGGCCTGGTTGGGATTGGCCGACGAAAACCGTATCGACACCTCTTTCCAGTCGATGCCGGAGTTTTGTTGCACATTGGCTTTGTAGGTCAGCTGGACCGGTTCGTCAATATTTTTTACGCGGATATCGTAGGTCGGAAACCAACCGGCATTTTTCACCAGGTAGCTGAGTTTAAACTGAACAGTGGTTTTGGCCGGGGCATCCACGCTCACGGCAATCACTCCCGACGGTTTATTGCGGTTGGTCTGCATTTCGCCGATCTGTCCGTTGATTTTGGCAATCTGTTCGTTCCAGGCGGTAACCGAGTCGTTGCGCCAGCTTTTCTCAGTGACGATTTCTATATTTTTCTTTTTGAAGTAGTCGTTAGCCGCCATCAGGTCGGCCACTTTGGCGCCGTTGGCCGTGCCGCTGATCTTCAGGTTAGCCTCCAAAAACTGCATCTCTTTCTCGAGCACCTGGATGTAGAGCTGTTGTTCGGTAATCTTTTTTTCCAGGGTTTTACGTTTGTTTTCCAGTTCGCGAATGGTATTGTCCGGGCCGGCGCTCTGCAAAAAATCCTGTTCGTGGTTAACCGACAGGATGGTCGCCTGGCCTGTTGCCGACACCTGGATGCTGCCGGGATCGACTTCGGAAGAGATGCCGGTGAATTTAACCATTCCGGTGCCGGCCGGCACTTCCAGTGTCTTTTCACTGAAAATGCGCGCCCCGCTGGTGTAAACGGTTACTTCGGTGATTTTGGCCTCGCTTTTTATTTCGCGCGGTTGGGCGTTCAGGCCGCTTGACAACAGCAGGCCCCCCGCCAGAAAAGGCATGAGGAGTTTCATAAGCAGTTATTAATGGATTTTTGATTTTTTACAGTCTGTAATTTCAGTATTGTTTTTTTATGGTCTGTTCTTCGCTGTTTGGATAACGGCAGAAAGGTGTTTCCAGTATTTCTGGTGAAATTTCTGGCTGGTTTTTCCGATGATCTGAACGTAAGGAAGGGGAGTGTCGTCGGGGTGAAATTTCAGCGCCTCGCGGGATTCGTAGAGCGCCGGCACTTCAGGATGAAACTGAACGGCAAAAACGTTGGGGAAGCGGCTGTGTGCCACGGCTTCGATCACCTTTCCGTCGGGCGACAGGGCCGTCACTTCCAGGCCGACGCCCAGCTGATCGATCGACTGGTGGTGGCTGCTCAGCACGCGGGGTTCCATGTTTTTCCAGGCTTTAACCTTTTTTGCAAAAAAAGGGTGATCGGTAAAGCGGATGGTGTGCAGGTTGATCCGCATCAGCTGCGGGTCGCTGCTGATCTCCTGCCAGTAGTTGCGGTGCAGGTTGGCACGCCCGATCTCAAGCGTTTCGGCCGCTGTTTTTTTGCCATAAACCAGCGCCGGGATATCCTGGCAAAGGGTTCCGCCGGTGGCTACATTCATGGTTTGCAGGCCCAGACAAAAACCGGTAACCAGGTAGGCCGGCTTTTGCTCCAGCAGCGCGCGGTAGCCGGGATTGCGACTGCTGCCCAGCAGATGGAACAGGAAGGTGGTTTCAAACCAGTGGCGCACCGGGTCGGTCACCTCCGAATGGGTATTCTCCTGGCCATAAACCGTGGGCGGAATGTCGGGACCACCGAAAAAAATCACCCCGATGGAGTTGCGAAAAATGGTTTGCAGGTCGGGGGTGCAGCCGTTTTCGTGGAAAAGGTCAGCCTCCTGCAGGTCGCTGCGCACCTCGTGCAGGAAAAAGTCGCGGCCGAGGTTGTTTTGTTCAATGAAACGGCGGCTTTGGGAAAAATCGTACGCCTGCCCGCGGAGGTAAACTCCCACAAATTTTACCTTTTTCGTGCGCACGTCGAGCAATTGCCGGTCGATCAGGAATTTGACAGTTTCCAGGTTGCCGGCTGTCGGATTGACCAAAATCACATACTGTTTCCTTGGATTAAATTGTTCGCGGAAAAAATCCTGGGAGAAGCCGCTGAGCATCAGGATCGACAGAGACAACGCAAGCAGGAGTCGTTTCATGTTGCTTTGATTTTTCTTCAAAGATAAGATTCTGCCTTTACCGGGAAATTATTTTTGTCAGCTTTAACAGCCCTGCTTCTTTTGTCCGGAGTGCTTTGCCATATAAACTTTTATCATATTTTTGGACAATCGTCAATCGTGTTGTTTAGTTTTCTTAATTTTGAAAAAATAATCTGAACCAACTTATTCGCCCATGTCATTCAGGATTTTTACCCTTCAGTTATTTGGCAAACTCAAACCGGTAGAAAAAATTGAAACCGAACGTGCCCGGCTGGAAAAGAATTATCAGGCTTTTTTGGAAGCTGAAAAATCGGAAAAGCTGAAAAATTTTCAGGAGTTGGAAAGTTGGGTCACTTCCGACGGTTTCCGGCGCCGGAAACAGGAAATTGAGGCGCAGGTTTTTAAAGGGAGCGAGGAGTACAACCAGCTCAAGGAGCTGGAAACGCTTAAAAAATCGGCTGCTATCCGCCGTTATTTTACGGTAAGCGGCTCGGCCGAACTGAAACGTTTCGAAGCCATCCACGCGTCGGAAAAACTGAAAGAATACTACGCCCTGAAAGAGTTTACAGAAAATGGCGAATTTACCAACCTCAAGCGGGAGGCCGAGGGTCAGCGCTTCAGCGGTTCGGCTGAAGAGAAACGCCTGCACGAATTTGAACAGCTCAAAAAAAATAAGGCGCTAAAAGCTTTTCTGGCGCTTCAGCATTCGGCCGAACTGAAAAAACATGAACAGTTTGCCGCATCGGAGAAACTGCGCCGTTTTCTGGAGCTGAAAAATACCGCCGTCCACGAAAAACCGCTCCGCAAAGAGTTTGAACAGCTGAAAAGAGACCCTGAAATCAAAAGTTACTTCCGGTTTGAAAACTCCCGGGAGCTGAAATATTACCACGAAATGAAGGGAAACCACCTGCCCGAACGTTTTGGAGAACTCCAGCAGGAGACCAGCTCTGAAGCCTTTGGCCGGCGGGTCGCCTTTCTGAAAGACAAAAAGAAATTTGAAAAGAGCGAGGCGTGGCAAAAATATCTTCGGTACAAAACATTGCAGGCCGATGCCGATCTGAAGTTCTATCTGAAATATAAAAATTCGGCGCTTTACCGGAATTACCTCGATGTGAAAGATTCTTTCCAGCTGCAGCGTTACAACGAACTGTTGCAGCTCACCGCCTCCGAAGCTTTTTTGAAACGCAAGGCCTACCTCGAAGATTCCAAAAAGTGGGAAAAGTCGGAAGAATACGCCTCGCTGCAGAATTACCAGCAGCTGAAAAAAGATCCGCAGGTAGAGCTCTATTATAAATACTGCAAAAGTTCGGAGTTTGATTTTCTGAAAACCTGGGAGGTCACCTTTTTCGACGGATTTCAGGGTAGCAAAACCGACGACGGCAAATGGATCGCCAATACCTACTGGGCCGACCGCCTGCTGGGCGAACCGTTTTCGCAGCCCGGCGACCTGCAGGGATACAGCGGCGGAAAAAATACAGTGGTGCGCAACGGTAACCTGACCATTGAAGTGCGCCGCGAAAAAAGGATGGGAAAACGGTGGCAGCTGCCGGCCGGACTGGTACCCACCGAATTTGCCTACTCGTCGGATACCCTTTCGACAGCCAAAAGTTTCAGCCAGCGCGAAGGGATCTTCGAAGCTAAAATCCGCTTTGCCCCGGTGAAGGAGGTGGTGAGCTCGTGCCACCTGCTGGGCGAAAAAGTGTCTCCGCAGGTTACGCTGCTCGAAATGGGAGCCAAAAACAGGGCCGGAATCCATTCGTTTAATAACGGACAGGCTGCTTTTTCAGGGGTTGATCTCAGCGGACTGAAAAGCGACCGGTTCTATATTTTCAGGTTGGAGTGGGAGGGGAGCCAGCTCCGCTGGAAGATCAACGACTGTTTGGTACACGAACAGACGGTGGCAGATTTTGATGAGCCGGCCCATCTGAATCTCACCAGTCTGGTGGTGAACGAAGTCCCCAGCTCCAAATTGCCGGCAGCGTTCGAAGTAGCCTGGATTAAATGTTACCGCAAATCGTGAGCGACATTTCTGTGCCTGCCTGGGCCGGGCAGTTTGAGGGCGCCATCACCCTTTGCAACCGCGAAGGAATTATCGTTTACATGAACGAAGCGTCGGTACGCCAGTTTCAGAAATATGGCGGCGAAAAACTGCTGGAGAGCAACCTGCTCGACTGCCACCCCGAGCCGGCCCGGTCCAAGCTGGTTGCCCTGCTTGAATCACCGGCGAGGAATGTTTACTCCACGGAGAAAAATGGCGTTCACCGCCTGGTTATGCAGGCGCCGTGGATGGAGCAGGAGGTTTGCAGGGGGCTGGTCGAGATCTCGTTCGAAATACCGCACCCTCTGCCGCATTTTGTCCGGTAGCCGCCCGGCCGGATTACCAGATTCCCCGCTTGTTAAACAGGATGTAGCCGAAATTCAGGGTTACAAACCATTTGTTGTTGGTTTTGTCGTAATAGTTCAGGGCAACGCTCAGCGGCCCCACGCCCGTGCTGTAAACCATTGCGGCCATTCCCTGCAGATAGTAGTTGTCAAAAACATGCTTGTCTTTTTTGGGCAGCAGCTCGGGCGTTTTCTGCACTTCATGCACCGGCACAAACGCATATCCTTCGAGCCTGAAATGGAGCTGTGAGTTGAGGTGGGTGATTCCCTTCAAGCCGGCAGCCAGGTAGTTGTTGGCGTGGAAGTTCTCTGCAAAAACAGCCTTGCTGTGCGGAGTGGGGTAAAAACCCGGCGCCGACAGTACCGTGGAGGTGTAATTTCCGAAGTTTTTCTTGTTGCTGAAAACAGCTTCGAAACGGCTGCCGAGGATCACTTTGCGGTTGAGCGGGTAATATCGGTCGTGAACCCCCTTGACCATCACATAGCTGTGGTTTTGGGTTTTCCGGGAAAGACTTTCGGTGGTGCTTCCAGGGAAGTTCCGCTCTTTTCCAACGATATACCAGGTCGTCAGACTGTTGAAAGTGCCGTCGGTGGCATACTGCGGCTGATTTTGCGAATTGCTTTCAAAACCAACGTGCGAGGCAATTGCGTTGAAATTGGTTTTGTCGGGGGTATCCTCCTTGTTAAACCGCTCGATCTGGTAATATTCGTCGCGCGACCACGACCAGGCCACCCCGCCGGTTATCTTGTTGTGAAGCCCCAGCGGAAAACCCGCTTCGGTGCGCAGGTTGTTTTCATACTGAATAATGTAGGGAGGCCGCACATTCTCGAAGAAGAGTTCATTGCTCGACGAGAAAAAATCCCAGCGGTTGAACGTAAAATATCCGGCCAGGTAAAACGGCGTTTTGCTGGGGTAGTTGATCCGGCCGCCCAGTTTGAAGGAGCTGTAAAAACGGCCGAAATAGATGTTGGAGCTGAAGGTGTATGACCGATTTTTGAAAATCCGGTAGTCAAAACTGGCAAATCCCTGGTTGATGGGTTTGGTGGAGATGTTTCCGCCGACGTTAATCCGCGCTTTTTTCTCCGGTTCTACCTTCAGGTGAACATCGAAATAGCCGGTTTCGTAGTTGAAGTGGGCGATGGGGCGCATCGACCGGATCTGTTCATCCGAAACCAGTTTGAAGTACTCCTTTTTGAAGTTTTCGATGGTGAAGATATTTTGGCGGTGTTTGATCGAATTGATGATAAACCGCCGCTGCTGGGCATCAGAAATGCCTTCCACCTGGATATTCTGAAACAGCAGGGCCGGTTTCTGGGCGTTGAAAGCTTCCCGCCGGCGGGTGACCTCTTCGACGCTTACCCGCCGTTTGATGCGGCTTTTGATGCTGTCGATCATCGGATAAACGGTTTGTGCCCCGCGCATCATAATGTCGTCAATTTTTTTGAAGTCAAGCAGGCCAACATCTTTCAGTTTGGTCTCCATCAAAATTCCTTCTTCCGAAGTTATTTCGTAATTGGTTGGGCGCATGGCAATGTTCAGGATCTGCTCGATCACGTCGTCGGGCGAGGGGGCTTTGGGTTCGTCGGCCACTTTGTGCCCGATGATGATGTCGGGTTTGAAGACCTCTTTCATTATATCGTGCGGGAAGTTGTTGACAATTCCTCCGTCGAACAGCAGCACATTATTGATTTCGATGGGCTTAAAATAGAGCGGGACGGTCATGGAGGCGCGGATGGCTTCGCCCAGGTCGCCCGACGAAAGCACCACCGGCGCATTTTTGTAAACGTCGGTAGCCACGCAGCGAAAAGGGATCATCAGGCTGTCGAAGTTGTTCCGGCACACGGCATTGGTGGCGGCCATAATCTCCATAAAAGCAAAATCCATCTGTTCCTGCGGAATAATATTGGTGGGGGGAAGTATTTTCAGCTTGTCTTCGCGCCGGTCAACTTTCAGTTCGATCCAGCTGGGATCCTCTTCCCGCTGCTTAAAATAGTAGCGATACTCCTGCTGAATTTTGCCGGTTGACCAAAAATAGAATTCATCGGAGCGGAACAGCTCCTCCATCTCGTCGGGCGAATAACCGGCGGCATAGAGTCCGCCGACGATTGCGCCGATGGAGGTGCCGGCAATGTAGTCGATCGGGATGTTGTTGGCTTCGAGTACCCTGATTACCCCAATGTGGGCCAGCCCTTTGGCTCCACCTCCGCTGAGTACCAACCCTACCCGCTGTGCGCCCGCCGACAGGGTTAGCAGAATAACCAGGTTAACAAGGAATACTTTTTTCATGGCTTACTAAAGGATTTTTCGAAACAGCTTTAAAATTACTAATTTCCTGCCGGGTACTCCTCGGTTTGGGCCCGGAAAAATTTAAAAAGCCGGCAAAATGTCTGGTAAACGACAAGTGCCGGCTTTTTGGGGTGAGGAAATCCCCCCCAAAGTCTTTTTAGTGTCCTTCCACCTTCATTTTTAATGAACGGAAGCCCTCTCCCAGAATCTCCTTGACATCCATTACCGTGATGAAGGCGTCGGGGTCAATTTTGCTGATGAACTCTTCCAGGATGGCCATTTCACGGCGGCTCACCACCGTGTAGATGATCTGCTTCTCTTCGTTGGTGTAGAGCCCTTTTCCGCGCAACAGGGTTCCGCCCCTCTCCAGGTCGACCAGTATTTTTTGCTGAATGGCCTCGTATTCTTTGGAAATAATCAGCAGCGCCTTGTTGTAGTCGGCCCCTTCGAGGGTGATGTCGATGGCCCGGCCGGTGATGTAAATTACCACCCACGAATAGAGCGGAATGCTCCAGTCCTGGAAGGAGATCAGCCCCAGCAGCACAATGACTGAATCGACATAGATCATCAGCCGTCCCAACGATATGCGGGTGTATTTGGCCAGGATCATGGCCACAATGTCCGATCCGCCCGAGGTGGCGCGCGACTTGAATATCAGCCCCAGGCCGAACCCCAGCAGGACGCCTCCGAAAACACAGGAGAGTAAAACGTCGGCCACCAGCGGAGCATCGGCTTCGGGACGCAAAAAGCTGATCCCGTCGATGAAAACCGAGGTGAGCACAAAACCGGTGATGGTCTTTACGCCAAATTTTGGCCCCAGTATTTTGATCCCAAAATAGGTGAGCGGGATATTCAGCAATAACCCGAACAGCCCGATCGGAACCCCGTCGGGCCAGAAGCTGAAAACTCCCTGTGTGAGGTAGTGCACCACGATGGCAATACCGTAAACCCCGCCCGGAACAATCCGGTGTGGAGTGATGAAATAGACAAATCCTGCAGCCAGGATAAACGATCCGATCAGGATCAGCGAATAATCATAAAACCATTTGCGGCTGAAAATTTTTTCTCTTGCCAGAAATACCATACTTGTTGTTATTTTTTTTGAATGTCCAGATCTATTTTGTCGCTTCTGTCATCGAGTGCGGAAAGCTGACCGGGGTGTTCCAGTGATTTTTAACCGGCTCGCTGCTCATTTTAAATTCGAGTGATCCGCCACTTTGCAACTCTTCGTGCGACAGCCAGGATTTCTGCAACGGTTTTCCGTTGAGCCGGGCCGACCGGATGTAAGGCGTGCCGGCCGCACCGGGCGCTTTGATCTCCAGTTTTTTCCCGTTCGGAAGCTGAATTTTTACCTCTTCGAACAGGGGCGAGCCAATTATATATTGCGGCATTCCGGGGCAAACCGGGTAAAATCCGAGTGCGGAAAAGACATACCAGGCCGAGGTTTGGCCGTTGTCTTCGTCGCCGCAATAGCCGTCGGGCGTGTGCTGGTAGAGTTTGGTGAGGATTTCACGCGCCCGCTGTTGCGTTTTCCAGGGCTGACCAGCGTAGTTGTATAGATAGATCATGTGCTGGATGGGCTGGTTGCCGTGGGCATAATTTCCCATGTTGACGATCTGCATCTCCCGGATTTCATGGATCGGAAATCCGTAGTACGAACAGTCGAATACCGGCGGAACGTGGAATACCGAATCGAGCATGGCGGTAAAGGTTTCCCGGCCGCCCATCAGCCCGATCAGCCCTTCCACATCGTGGAAGACGCTCCAGGTATAGTGCCAGCTGTTTCCTTCGGTGAAGGCGTCGCCCCATTTAAACGGACTGAACGGCGACTGAAAGGTGCCGTCTTCGTTGCGGCCACGCATCAGGCGGCTCTCCGGATCGAAAACATTGCGGTAGTTCTGCGCCCGCTGGCGGAAGAGCTCCACCTCTTCTGCCGGCCGTCCCAGCGCCTGGGCCAGTTCGGCAATACAGTAGTCGGCGTAGGCATATTCGAGTGTGCGTGCCGTATTTTCGTTGATCCCCACATTATAAGGAATATATCCCAGCTGGTTGTAATATTCGGCGCCATAGCGGCCTACCGAGTGCACCGGGCCGTGTCCGCGGGTGTTCTTCAGGATGGCGGCATACAGGGTGTCGATGTTGTAACCGCGGATCCCTTTCAGATAGGAGTCGGCGATGAGCGAGGCCGAGTTGGAGCCGATCATGCAGTTCCGGTGGCCGGGACTGGCCCATTCGGGGAGCCAGCCACTTTCGAGGTAAGTGTTGACCAGCCCCTCCATGATTTGGGCGTTCAGTTCAGGATACATCCAGGTAAAGAAGGGAAAAACCGCCCGGAAGGTGTCCCAGAAACCGTTGTCGGTATACAGATAACCGGGGAGCACTTCGCCGTTGTATGGGCTGTAATGCACCATGTTGTTGTCTTTGTCAAATTCGTAGAACATGCGGGGGAAAAGCAGCACCCGGTAGAGGCAGCTGTAAAAGGTGCGCACCTGGTCGATGTTTTCTCTCGACACCTCGATTTTTCCCAGTTCGCGGTTCCATATTTCGCGACCTTCCTGACAGATCTGGTCGAACGCTTTCCCGCCGGTTTCGCGATCCAGGTTCAGCTGGGCCTGTTCCCGGCTGATGAAGGAAGAGGCGATCCGGGCCTGCACCGGATCATTTTTTCGGGTTGAAAACTGCAAAACTGCGCCGGTGTGAAATCCTTCAATCTGGTTGCGGCCGGCCACCAGCTCTTCGCCTTCCCAGGTTGAAAAAGCCTTAAAAGGCCTGTCGAACTGCACAACAAACCAGTTCTTGAAATTGTCGGGAACCCCGCCGCTGTTTTTGGTGGTGTACCCCACCACTTTGTTCTCTTCGGGGATCACCTGTACCATGGAGCCGTTGTTGAAAGCGTCGATCAGGACGAAAGAGCTGTCGTTGTCGGGGAAGTTAAAGCGGAACATGACGGCCCGCTCGGTGGGGGTCAGTTCAACGGTCACGTCGTAGTCGGCCAGGTACACCTGGTAATAGTACGGTTTGGCCACTTCGGCCTTATGCGAAAACCAGCTTGCCCGCTTCTCTTCATCGAAAACCGGCCGGCCGGTGACGGCCATCAGGCTGAACTGTCCGTAGTCGTTGATCCAGGGGCTGGGTTGGTGGGTTTGCTTAAACCCTCTTATTTTGTAAGCATCATAACTGTAAAACCAGCCGTTTCCCATTTTGCCGGTTTGCGGCGACCAGAAGTTCATCCCCCACGGACGGGCAATCGCCGGGTAGGTGTTCCCGTTGCTGAGGATAAATTCAGAGTCGGTTCCCATCAGGGGGTTCACAAAGTCAACCGGGGTCAAAGTGTTTTCTGTGTCAGGAGTTTGTTTGCAGGAGAGTGTCAACAGAAGCGGAAGGATCAGGTAAAACAGTTTTCGCATGGATATACAGATTTAGGTTTGGTGTTAAAAGTACGCATTTTTTCAACTTGGCGGAAACAAGAAAGGCCTCCTTGCGGAAGCCTTTGTATTTGCAGGATAATTGCCTACACTCTTTTTTCTTTGATACGGGCTTTTTTACCGGTAAGACTACGCAGGTAATAGAGCCTTTTGCGGCGTACGCTACCCCGTTTGTTCACCTCAACGCTGTCGATGAAGGGCGAAAACAAGGGAAAAATACGTTCAACGCCAATGTTGCCGGACATTTTCCGAACGGTGAAGGTTTTGGTTTGCCCGGTTCCTTTCACCTGGATCACAACCCCGCGGTAACTCTGAATCCTCTCTTTGTTACCCTCTCTAATTTTGTAATTCACGGTGACGGTATCACCCGAATTAAATTTAGCCAGTTCATTTCTTTCAACGATAAATGCTTCCTGGGCTACTTTAATCAAATCCATTTCTTTCAGTTTTAAGTGGTTGGCAATATTACACGTTGTGGTTGTGTAAGAGATTGCATGAATTTTAGTGGCGCAAAAATAGTAAAATTATTATTCTGCGCAACCTGTTTTTTCAATCGGCTGATTATTTGTTCGTTATTTCTGCCGAAGGGCTCTTGCGCCAATTTCGTTTTAATGGCTGGCGCCTTCCGGAATTTTAAACTGGTCGCCTGTGCTGTTGATGATTGCACGGTACCACCATTCGGGATAACCCGGGTGGAGCGGGGCAGCGGGTTCGCCATACTCGTTGCGCAGGAATTTGCCATTCTCCTCTTTTTTGATATTGCCGTCGATGTATTTAACCAGCAGATAGTGCCCCAGCTGTTTCCAGCGCTGGGTCATGGCATTGGCTTCATTTACCGAATATTCGGTCAGAAAGCGGCGCGCAGCCTCGGGGCCGGCCGAGGTGTAGAGCGTTTGGGCTGCTTTGTCGATCACCGGCACAAAGGTCAGGTATTTATCTTCCAGGTCTTTCTGAACCACCTGAATGTCTTTGATCATATCGTTGTAGCGGAGGTAGGCGAAGTTGGTCACCAGGTTAAAAACCCAAAAGGCCGAGGTTTCGCTGTAGGTGAGCATGTCGCCATTGCCGACGGCAAAACATTCGGGGATCTGGGTGATTCCGCAGTACATGGGAGCATAGCAGGTGCTGTAGGTGTCGTCGACGCCAAACCAGAGGATTCCGCCAACCGGGTCGGGGAGCCAGCTGCGGCTCTGTGTCACAAACGAAAAGCCGGTTTGCTGGGTCGAGATCGCCCGTTCGTGGAGGTAGGTTGCCGAGTCAACTTTCCAGGTCATTCCGCGCCAGCGGTAGGGGAGCTGGTAAGGTCCGGCGCCCAGGTCGTTGTTCATGTCCAGCGGGGTGTCTTCGTAATGGTCGCGCATCATGGCGATTACCTCTTTCACCGAAAGCTGGCGGTTGGGTTTTACCCACAACGGCATCCGGTTGGTCGGGAAATTGTTCTCGCCACCGTGGACGATATTTCCTTTGGCGTATTCGGTGTAGGCGTCCATGCCGTCGGCAACTTTGTTGAAGCCGGCCCACACGCGGGCGTCACAAAAGCGGGCGCCGCTGAAATCAACCGGAGCATATACGTCGGAGAAGCTGAAATCCTTGTTCTTTCCGTTGAACCAGTTTTTTTCCCGGGCAAAAGAGATGACATCCTTCGAGAAAATGCAGTTTTGTGGATCGTTGAGCGGGAATGTGGTGATGCGGGCCTGGTTGGCATGTCCGCTGATGTAACCTTCGGGAACACGGAGGGCAACCCACACGGCGCCTTTTTCTCCTTCGCCCTTGCCGATCATCTCCATAATCCACACTTCATTGGGGTCGGCAATGGAAAACGATTCGCCCGAGCTGGCGTAGCCATATTTTTCAACCAGCGAAGTCATCACACCAATTGCTTCGCGGGCCGTTTTGGCACGTTGGAGCGTAACATAGATCAGGCTGCCGTAATCCATGATGGCACCCGGTTGTTTGGCTAACTCTTCGCGTCCACCAAAAGTAGTTTCGCCAATGGCGAGCTGGTGTTCGTTTATGTTGCCCACCACGCTGTAGGTGTGCGGTACCTGTTCGATACGGCCCATAAATTTTCCGGTGTCCCACTCGTAGATGTCGAGCAGGGTGCCGGCCGGCCAGTCGGCTGCCGGGCGATAGTAAAGTTCGCCATACAAGGTGTGCGAATCGGCCGAATAGGTGATCATGGTTGACCCGTCTTTTGTGGCGCCGCGGGTGATCAGAAAGTTGGTACAGCCATTTGAAACCGGGCTGTTC
>JARKOX010000114.1 GCA_029975525.1 Prolixibacteraceae bacterium
TTCCGCCGGCGGTTGCAAATAATTCAACAATCTGCCAATCGGCGCCTTTGTCGGAGACCAGCCAAGCGAAATCTGCGCCTCCCTCAACTTTAAACCGGTCCGTAAAGTGATACCCGGCCAATAAAAATCCTTCCTGTAAAAATTGGGTGTTTCCTTGCGGACGAAATTTCCCTGAACGGTTGTGAACAAACCAGAAGGGGAGCTGATCTGCGGTTCCGACCACTCCTTCAGACAATAAACCAGCCGCTGTCCGGAAGTTTTGGGCTATTGAAAAATGGGAACAGACCAGTAATAAGAAAATAACGGTTATTCTCATTAAAACCTTTTTGCCCGCCTTAGTTACGAAGGCGATGAGATTCCGGATTATTGTCCGGAAGTTGATTTTTCCCTTTTTCTCCGGACTGCGACGCGCCATAACCTTCGAGTTCGAGTCCGGTTTTTGAAAAATTTTTAAATGGCATAAAAAAGAGTAGCTGCATCTTCTCGGGACTCAGTTTTCGCAATTTTTTAATCTCCAGAAAATAGCCCGGCAACAAAGAGAGGAACACCGCCAAAGAGAGGAGCAGCACCAGCAGGATGTGCATGTCGAGCGAACGGAAAACAAATACAAATCCGATGAGAAAAAGGTTTACCAGCACAATCACCATGGTGCTTTTGAGGTGGGTAAAACCCAACTTCAGCAGTTTGTGGTGGATGTGGTTCATGTCGGGCGAGAAGGGCGATTTTTTTTGAAACAGGCGCAGGGTAAAGACCCTGATCATGTCAAACAGCGGAATGGAAATGACTGCTGCTGAAAAAACAGGAGCAAATCCTTCCACCGGTCCGCCGGAGGCGATGGTAAATTCATTGTACTTTACCACAAATACCGCCAGCAACAATCCCAAAATCAGCGAGCCGGTATCTCCCATGAATATCTTGTTGGTACGCCCAAATACGTTGTAGAAAAAGAACGCCAGCAGGCTGCCGGTAGTTGCAAAACAGATCACCGCAGTTCGGAAGTGGTCGGTAAGCAAAAACGAAGTGCCAAAAACGGTGGTGGCAATGATGCCGATGGCAGCCGCCAACCCGTCGATTCCGTCGATCAGGTTTACCGCATTGATGATGGCAACAATCGCCAGCACACTAATGATGAAACTGAAGAGATAGCCAATTTCGTTAATTCCGAACAACCCGTGCAAATGGGTAAACCGGATTCCGCCGGGGCCAATGAGAATAACAGCACTGACCAACTGGGCAATAAGTTTCTTCCGGGCCGAAATAACCAGAATATCATCTTTGATGCCAATAAAAAAGAGAATGATCATACCGGCCAGGATGTAGCGCAGATCGGGGTAGGCAACTTTGTGGATACTCAAAAGTGTAGCGATGGAAATTCCGATAAACAGAGCCACTCCTCCAAGGTTGGGAACAACCGTCTTGTTTACCCGGCGTTCATTAGGCTCGTCATAAAGATTTTTGGCTTTCGATAACCGGACAATTACCGGTATAGAACGCCATACCAAAAAAAAAGCAATAACAAAAGCTGTTATCACCGGCAAATAAAGCTCCATAATCTGAGGTTTGCAATCATACAAAAATAAAAAAAATACCCAATAAATGGCTAAACACACTGTTTCTCCACACAATGCTTAACCAAAAAACAATCGCCGGCTCAGAGAAGCCAACAACATTCTGAATACAAACGCTTTGTAAACAGAATGATCGTACTGCCGGAAAATGGTCGTCGGCCATTGGCAGCAGCATCGTCCATTCACTGATGCAGCAAGGCTTTTCCCGGACAAAAAACTGTCGGGCTGACCTTTAGAATTAAGAAGAAACAGGCAAAATAGATCAAAGAACATCGTCTGCTTGTTGAGCAACATTGTACCAAGTAAATATAAGCGAAAAAACAAACAAAAAGTTATGAGAGGTGAAAAAATATTTTCTCCTGGCAGCCTCCCGGGTCAGTTGTTACCGGGCTCCTGCTAAAAAGACTGTATTTCAAACGATCTGTCTTCCAAAACGATCTACCTTCCCCCCGGCCCCCTTCCAAACGGACGGGGGAGCTGATCACTGCAGCAAACGTAATTTTTGGGTTATTGAAGATTGGGTATTGATTTTAAGATGTTTTTAA
>JARKOX010000117.1 GCA_029975525.1 Prolixibacteraceae bacterium
TTATTGTCCGGCGGGCAGTAAACACGGCATCAGCAACGCCGGCTCCACCGAACTGAAATACCTGGTCATCCGGAAATACCCGGTCAATTAATCTTTCTGACGATGAAAACTTTCTGTATTCTCTCCCTGATCCTTTTTTTCGCCCCTGTTCTGACTACCGAGGCACAAAAACCGCTGACCGACCGGAGCTGGGCGTCGGTGGCTAACGATATGCCCGAAGCGTGGTACGGTTCGGAAGCCTCTCTCCGCATCGCCGACAATGTGCTCCTCTACCAGCGCAACGCAGGAGGATGGCCTAAAAACACGGCATTTCACCTGCCGCTGTCCGAGGCGGAGAAGGATAAAATCAGGAAAGAAAAAGAGAAGGAAGATGCCATTTTCGACAACGGGGCAACCACCACCGAAATCAATTTCCTGGCCAAAATGTATGGCAAAACTGCCAATCCGGCCTATCGGGCCGCGGTGGAAAAGGGGCTGCGTTATATCCTCGACGCCCAGTATGAAAGTGGCGGCTGGCCCATGTTTTACCCCCTCCGGAAAGGCTATTACACCCACATCACCTTTAACGACAACGCCCACTACCGGCTGCTGAAACTCCTGAAGGAGGTCAACGACCGCAAGCCGCTTTTTGCATTTATCACCGACCCGGATTTACTGGCCCGGTCGCAAAAAGCATGGGAAAAGGGGATTGAAATTATCCTGAAAACCCAGATTGTGGTGGATGGCCGTCCCACTGTCTGGTGCGCCCAGCACGATGCAAAAACATTTCTGCCGGCCAAGGCCCGCTCGTACGAACTGCCCTCTTTCAGCGGCGCCGAATCGGCCGGGCTGCTCACCCTGCTGATGGGGATCAAAAATCCGTCGCCCGAGATTATCCGGGCGGTTGAAGGAGCCGTTGAATGGCTGGAGACCCACAAGCTGAAAAATACCCGCTGGGAGAGCTTCACCAATGCCGACGGCCAAAAAGACCGCCGGATTGTGAACGATCCCGCTGCCGGCGATCTCTGGGCGCGTTTTTACGACCTGGAGACCGGGCAGCCCTTCGTGTGCGACCGCGACGGCATCCAAAAGAGTTCGCTCGAGGAGATTGGCTACGAGCGGCGAAACGGCTACTCGTGGTACACCGACGCGCCGGAAAAAGTGCTGAAAGCCTACCCGGCCTGGAAAGCAAAGATCAGCCGGACAACGTCAAAATAAACCGCTCACCAACAGCTGGTTTCATCGAACAGCCGGCACCAAAACCCCATTGCCAAAAAAATGAAAACCGTCCGGTTGCCGACGGCTGAAAAAAAATTACAGCGCCCCGCTTTTTGAATAAACTTTTCTGCCCGCCGAAAGTCCAATCGCCTGAACAACAACTAAAACATCCGTCCCCGGAACAAAGTGTCAAAACGCCATTGCCCGGGCCGGAGTGAAAACCAGCAAAAAACAACATTTTTTCGGGCACAATGAAACTGATTCTGCTGATCATACTTCTTTCCGTTACGGCATTTTTGGCAACCGGACAAGTAGAGATAAAACCCTCTCCCCTGCCGGGTTTCGAACAGCGTATCCGTGCCTACACCGACAGCCTGCCGGTTGTTGATACCCATGAACACCTGATGGACCCCAAAAAAATCAGAAGAAGTACCCTGCTCGATTTTATGCTGCTTTTTCACCATTTTGCCGACGACGATTTGATCTCTGCGGGCATGCCTCCCAATACTTTTCAGGCTCTTCTGGGCGATTCGCTTTCCGTCAAAGAGAAATGGTTGCTTTTCAAACCTTACTGGGAAAAAACCTTCAATACCTCTTTCAACCGCGTGTCGATGCTGGCCGCCAGGAAACTTTTCGGCATCAGCGAATTAAACGGTTACACCGTCGAACTTTTATCGAAAAGAATAAGAGAAGCTTATCAAGCCGACTGGTTTAACACTGTTTTAAAAGAAAAATGCAACATCAGCTTCCTGATCCAGGATTTCGACGACAACAGCTTTGGAAATGAAGGGTTCCGGCATGTAAAACGTCTTGACCATTTTATCAATATCGCTTCCGGGGAGGATATTGCCACGCTGACAGGCGCTTCCGGAAAAAAGCCCACTACGTTCGATGAATTGTTGAACTTACTACGGGCCGACTTTCAGCAAGCGGTTTCAGAAGGAGTTGTAGCCATAAAAATCGGAGTAGCTTACACCCGCCCGTTAAATTTTGAAAATCCTGGCCGCGACAAGGCCAAAAAGCTCTTCCTGGAGACACTCAGCACTCCACCGGGACAGCCTCTTTCATTTCAGGAAGTTAAACCCCTGCAGGATTTTATGCTCCACCGGATCATCGGCCTGGCCCGTGAATTTAACCTTCCGGTGCAGATCCACACCGGGTTGCAGGCTGGAAACGGCAACAAAGCCGAAAACGCAAATCCAACACTCCTTACCAACCTTTTTCAGAGTTATCCGCAGGTAAAATTTGTGCTTTTCCACGGCGGCTATCCTTTTGGCGGCGAAATCGCCACGCTGGCCAAAAACTTTCCCAATGTTTACATCGACCTTTGTTGGGTTTATGCCATTTCGCCTTCCTACAGCCAGCGCTATCTTCACGAATGGCTGGAGACAGTGCCGGCCTGCAAGATCATGGGATTTGGCGGCGATTACCATAATGTGGAAAATGTATACGCCGAGCTCCTGATGGCCAGGCAGATCATTTCGACCGTGCTGACCGAAAAGATCAGCACCGGTTATTTCAACGAAGCCGAGGCCAAACTAATTGCCCGGATGCTGCTCTACGAAAATGCCCTGAACTTTTACAACCTCGTTTCCGAAAATCCAAAACCGGATGGCAGTTAAAGTCAAAAAAGCCAAATGTGATTTTTTTATTGAGCCGTCTGTCCGGTCTGCTGAAAAAGAAACAGCCTCCCGGAGGCTCCCGGAAGGCTGTCAATTCTCTTTTATTGAGAAATTTATTTCGGCATCACCACATAATCGGCGGCATTCAGAAAATCGAGGCTCTTTTTGCAGCTTTCAAACGGCTCGAAGTTGTACTCTTCCACTTCCACAATACCATATTGCAGTCCGGCTTTGGCCGATTCGGCAAAAATCGATGCAAAATCCATCATTCCGCTGGCGCCCACTTCGGCTTTGTCTTTAATGTGCCACAGCTCAAAACGTCCGGGATATTTGTTGAAATAATCAACCGGATTTTTCCCGCCTACCACGATCCAGTAAAGGTCGAGCTGGAACATCACTTTGGCCGGGTCGGTGTTTTCAAGCATAAAGTCGTAGATGGTGGTTACGCTGTCAATTTGGGTAAACTCTTTATCGTGGTTGTGATACCCAAAACGGATCCCTTTGGCGTTACATTTTTCGCCAACCGCATTAAAATAGTCGCAGTAACGTTTCAGTCCTTCCACGCTTTCGTAGCCAACTCGGCCCATCCACGGCTGCACGATCCATTTGACGCCGGCGGCAGCGTGTGCATCCACACACTGGTCCCACCAGGCCATGGTTTCTTCCCAGTTGGTTGAATCGGGGACGTCGCGTCCGGTGTGCGATCCCATAAACGCCAGGCCGTTAGCTTCGCAAAGCGCTTTGAAATCGGCCGGCGACATTCCGTAGAACATGCCATCGCGGTAACCGGCAGCTTCCACAAATTTGTATCCCATTTCGCCCACTTTGGCAACTGTTCCGGGGACATCGTTTTTAATGGAATCGCGCAGGGAATAGAGCTGCAAACCAATGTTTTTCTGCGGGGCAGGTTTCTGGCACGCGTAAAAAGCCATTGAGGCAATGCCCACCACGGCTACGAACAAAAAAATCCTGAACAAATTTCTTTTTTTCATTTCGAACTGGTTTTTGGTAAATAATTTATTTGATTTGAACTGAGCTTCCTTTTATTTTTCAAAAGTAGGGAATCATTTGCGAAAGAAGCAGCCCGGCTGCGAAAACTTTTCACCAAAAGGGCCGGAAAAGCGGGCCGGGATAACTATTTTTACCGCGCCAAAATCAGAATGGATGCAACATAAACATAAATGGCTGCCGATAGCCGCAGCGCTGGGTGCCATGATCTTCTGGAGTTTCTCATTTGTGTGGGTGAAAGTGGCTTACCTGGCCTACCAGCCCATTACGGTGGTTTTGCTCCGGCTGGTGATTTCGGTCGCCATCCTGTTTCTCTTCACCAAACTGACGGGCCGGTTGCAGCGGCCTGCGCGGAAAGACCTGCCGGTATTTGTCCTGCTGGCCTTTTTTGAACCCTTCCTCTATTTTATGGGCGAAAGTTACGGACTGAAATATGTTTCGTCGACAGTGGCATCGGTGATTGTGGCCACCATTCCGCTCTTTACCCCGGTGGTAGCCTGGTATTTCTACCAGGAACGGCTGAGCCGCATGAACCTTCTGGGACTGGTGATTTCATTCGCCGGGGTGAGCCTGGTTGTGCTCAACCGCGACTTCTCCTTTTCAGCTTCGCCGCTGGGGATTGCGCTCGAGTTTATTGCCGTGTTGTCCACCATCGGTTATGCCACCGTACTAAAAAAGCTGGCCCACCGCTACAACACTTTTTCGGTAATTGCCTGGCAAAATCTCATTGGCGCCTTTATGTTCCTGCCGTTCTGGCTGGCGGTCGATCTGCGGCAGTTTCTCTCCACGCCGTTTCATCCCGAAGCGTTCCGGGCGATTGTATTACTGGCCGTCTTTGCCTCCACCTTTGCGTTCATTTTTTTCACCTATTCCATCCGCACGCAGGGCATCAACCGCTCCAACACGTTTATCAACATCATCCCGGTGTTTGTCGCCATTTTTGCGTACCTGATCCTGGGTGACCAGCTCACGCTCCAAAAAATGGCCGGCATTGTGGTGGTCATTGCCGGATTGTTCCTGGCACAACTACAACGATTACGAACCCGCTAACCGGAAACATTTCGTCTGTCCATGCAAATCAAATACTTCTCTCCGGAAGAGCTCCGTAAAAAATGTGAAAACGGACGCCGGGAAACCGACCAGCTGATAAAACGCCTGAAAAAGAGAGACCCGGACAACCTCGACGATGTGGTGCACACGCTCCACGACGAGGCGTTCAGCCGGTTCGACTGCCTCAGCTGCGCCAACTGCTGCAAAACCATTGGCCCGCGCCTCATTCCGGCCGATATCGACCGGCTGGCCCGCGCCCTGAAGATGAAACCTTCGGCCTTCACCGAAAAATATGTGGAACAGGATGAAGACGGCGACCTGGTCTTCCGCGCGCATCCCTGTCCGTTCCTGCTGCCCGACAACTTCTGCATGGTGTATGAACAGCGGCCGAAAGCGTGTCGGGAATATCCGCACACCGATCGCAAACGTTTCTACCAGCTGCTCAGCCTGACCCGCAAAAACTGCGAAACCTGCCCGGTGATTTTCTCGATTGTGGAAGAATTGAAGTATCTTGACTGGTAGGATATTCAGGATGGCCAAAATAAAAAAGTATCTTTGGCGTTAGTTGAAAAATTACCGTTCCGAATGGGTTTCAGAAAATATACACTCCTGCTTTTCACCGTTTGCACATTACAAGTTTCGGCACAAATCGGCGGCGAGAGCACCTTCCGTTTTCTCGATCTGACCAACTCAGCCCGCATGGCGGCATTGGGCGGCTTCCAGGTAGCCCTGGGCGATTCGACCGACCTGAACCTGCCCTTTAACAACCCGGCCCTTCTGCACCGCGAAATGTCGAAGTGGATGCTGGTCAACTATGTGAACTACCTCGCTGACATCAACTACGGATATGCTTCCTACGCCCACACGCTGGGACGCTTCGGCAATGTGGCCGCCGGGATGCACTACATCAACTATGGCGACTTTACCGAAGCCGGCGAAGAGGGTGAAATCACCGGAAAAACTTTCAAAGCGGCCGAATACGCCCTGAACCTGATCTGGGCCAACCATTACCGGCAGTGGCGTTACGGTGTCAACCTGAAACCGGTGTTGACGGTTTTCGAAACCTACCAGTCATTGGGGCTGGTTGCCGATGCCGGGATCGCCTGGCAAAGTAAAAACCGGCTCACCACCGTTGGTGTTGCCGCCCGCAACTTCGGATCGCAACTGACCACCTACTACCCAACCGGCGAAAAAGAGCCGGTGCCGTTTGATTTGCAGGCCGGCATTTCGCAAAAACTGGCCCACGCGCCGATTGCTCTCTCACTGACCACCCACCATCTGAACCACTGGGACCTGGCCAACGCCGATCCGGAGAAAAACGGAGAGGACATCTTCGACCTGGAATATAATGAAAGTATCGGAAAACAGCTCCTCCGCCACCTGGTGTGGGGCATTGAAGTTCTCCCCTCGCCCAGCTTTACCCTGCGGGCTGGCTACAACTACCAGCTCCGACAGGAACTGAAACTGGAAGAACGGGCATCTACCGTAGGATTTTCGCTCGGCTTCGGCGTGAAAGTGAAACGATTCAAACTCGATTATGCCATTACACGTTTCCACCTGGCTGGCTCTTCCAACCTCTTTTCCCTGTCAATCAACCTCAATAAAAACTTCTAATAGCGGACTTTTTTGTCTGCTATAAAAATCTATCTTTGTACTCGCAAAAGCAATCCAGAATCATGGCGAACAAAAAAATTGTAATTGCGATCGACGGCTTCTCGTCGTGCGGAAAAAGTACTGTAGCCAAATCGCTGGCCCGCAGGCTGGGGTATGCCTACATCGACAGCGGCGCCATGTACCGCGCAGTAACGTTGTTTGCCCTGCGCAACAACCTTATCCACAACGGAAAACCGGACAAAGAAGGGATCATCCGCGCGCTCGGCCGCATGCAGATCTCTTTTTCGTTCGATCCTGAAACAGAAAAAAACATCACCTTTCTGAATGGTGAAAACATCGAAAACGAAATCCGCCGGCTGGAGGTTTCTGAAAATGTCAGTCCGGTGAGCGCCATTGCCGACGTGCGGCGGGCGATGGTCGACTTTCAGCGTGAGATGGGCCGCAGCAAAGGAATTGTGATGGATGGACGCGACATCGGAACGGTGGTTTTCCCGGATGCCGAGCTAAAAATCTTCATGACAGCCGACCCCGAAATCCGCGCGCAGCGCCGCTACCTGGAACTGGTCGCCAAAGGAGAATCCATTTCGATGGAAGAGATCCGAAAAAATATCGGACAGCGCGATTTTATCGATCAAAACCGGAAAGAGAGTCCGCTGCGGAAAGCCGACGACGCCCTGGTGCTGGACAACAGCTACCTCACTCCCGACCAGCAGCTGCAATGGGCCATCGACAGAGTCAAAGAAATTACAGAAAACCATGAGAGTTGAGATAGACAAACGATCGGGATTTTGCTTCGGCGTGATCAATGCCATCAAAACTGCTGAAACCGAATTAAAAGAAGCGGAGCAGCTCTTTTGCCTGGGCGATATTGTGCACAATAGCGCCGAAGTGGAGCGCCTGGAAGCGCTGGGCATGAAAACCATCTCGAAAGAAGAATATTTCCACCTCAGCAACTGCAAAGTGCTGATCCGCGCCCATGGCGAACCTCCCGAAACCTACGAATATGCCCGGAAAAACAACATCCAGCTCATCGACGCCACCTGTCCGGTAGTGCTTCACCTGCAGGAACGCATCAAAAGCACCTACCAGCAGTACGAAAGCCAGCATGGCCAAATGGTAATCTTCGGAAAACCGGGTCATGCCGAAGTGGAAGGGTTGAGCGGACAGATCGGCAACCAGGCCATTGTGGTTCAAAACAAAGCGGATATCGAAAAGATTGACTTTACCCGCCCCATTGCTTTTTACTCGCAAACCACCAAGCCGGTGGCGGCTTTTAACGAGCTGGCCGCGCTGATCCGCGCCCGGGCCGGGGAAAATGTCCCGATAAAAATCAAGGATACCATTTGCAGACAGGTGGCCAACCGCGGGCCGCACCTGAAAGAATTTGTCAAAAACTTTGATGTGGTGATTTTTGTAGCCGGCTGGAAAAGCTCCAACGGGCTTTCGCTCTTTAACCTCTGCCAGGAAGAGAACCCCAGGACCTATCGGGTGGCATCGGCCGAAGACCTCGACCCGTCGTGGTTCTCCGGCGCCGAATCGGTCGGCATCTGCGGCGCCACTTCAACCCCCAACTGGCTCATGGAAAAAGTTGCCGCCACCATCAAAGAACGATTCTGACCTTTGCCCGGACGGAACGTTTGTTCTACCTTTACCAGCAAATGTTCCTGAATTATGAGCGACCTTTTTGCCGAAATTATCCTCCCGCTTCCGCTACACGACACCTTTACCTACCGGGTGCCGGAGCAGCTTCGCCGGCAGGCCACGCCGGGGAAACGGGCAATTGTACAGTTCGGCCGCAAAAAGTTCTACTCCGGGCTGATCTTTTCGGTCCACGACGCCGCTCCACAAGGTTTCGAAATAAAAGATATCCAGTCGGTCCTCGACGACGAGCCGGTAATCCACCCGGTCAACATCCGGCTGTGGCAGTGGATGGCCGAATATTACCTCTGTCCGCTGGGCGACGTGATGAAAGCCGCCCTGCCCTCGGCGCTGAAACTGGAAAGCAGCTCGATGGTTGCCGCGCTTCCCGGCTCCGGCAACACCCCGTCAGAAACGGAACTGGTCAAACTGGTTACCGCCAAAAGCCTCTCGCTGGCCGAAATTCAGAAGAAAATGGGCAGCCGCTTTTCCTTCCGCGAACTGCAGCAACTCATCAACCAAAAAATCATCTGCCTCGAAGAGACGGTTTTTGAAAAATACAAACCCAAAACTCGCCCCCTCCTGCAGCTCCACCCATCGATGGATTCACCCGAAAAATGGCAGCAAATGCTCGACTCGCTGACCCGGGCGCCCAAACAACAGGAGTTGATGCGGCACATCGCCGAAAAAACCGCCCTTTTTTCAGCAAGAAAAAATTTTGAGCTGCCCAAAAAGGAGCTGCTGGCCGACACCACCTTCAGCGAAGCCATACTGAACCAGCTGATTGCAAAAGAAATCCTGACGGTCAGACAGGAGACGGTTTCCCGGCTCGATGAAAGCCTGCCGCTGCAAACCGACCTCAACCTGCTGAACAACGACCAGCAGCAGGCGCTTGAGAAGATCGGGGAGCTGTTCAAGCAAAAACAGGTGGTGCTGATGCACGGGGTTACCGCCAGCGGAAAAACCGAAATTTACATCCACCTCATCGACCAGGTTTGCCGCCAGGGAAAACAGGCGCTCTACCTGGTTCCCGAAATTTCGCTGACCCCGCAAATCGTAAACCGCCTCAAAAGGGTTTTCGGCAACAAGGTTGGCGTTTACCATTCGCGGATGAACGATGCCGAACGGGCCGAAGTGTGGAACCATGTGCTTTCCTTCGGAAAATCGGATGATCCGGCCTGCCAGATCATCCTGGGCGCACGTTCCTCGGTTTTTCTGCCGTTTGCCAATCTCGGACTAATTATTGCCGACGAAGAGCACGAAAACTCCTACAAGCAGTTTGACCCGGCTCCCCGCTACAACGCCCGCGACATGGCCGTGATGCTCGGCTACCAGCACCATGCCGCCGTTTTGCTGGGGTCGGCAACCCCTTCGTTTGAATCGTACATGAATGCCAAAACCGGTAAATACGGACTGGTGGAGTTGCTGAAAAGATACAGCCAGGTTGCCCTGCCCAATATCCGGGTGGCCGACCTGCAGCGGGCCTACAAACGAAAAGAGATGCGATCGGTGCTTACCCCCGAGCTGTTTGAAGAGATTGAAAAAGCCCTGCAAAACCAGGAGCAGGTTATTCTCTTTCAAAACCGGCGCGGCTACTCCCCTTTTGTGGAATGTATGAACTGCGGCTGGATCCCCAGGTGTGTCAACTGCGATGTGAGCCTCACCTACCACAAACAGCAGCGGCGTCTCAACTGCCACTATTGCGGATTCAGCTTCAGAATGCCCGAAACCTGCGGGCAGTGCGGTTCGCCCGATATTAAAACCCGCGGCTTCGGCACCGAAAAAATCGAAGATGAGATTGCCCCGCTCTTCCCCGAGGCGCGCATCGCCCGGATGGACCTCGACTCCACCCGCTCGCGCAACGCCTTCGACAAAATTATTCACCAGCTGGAGGCCCGGAAAATCGACATCCTCGTGGGCACCCAGATGGTTACCAAAGGGCTCGACTTCGAACATGTCAGCGTGGTGGGGATCCTCAATGCCGACAACCTGCTCAACTTCCCCGACTTCAGGGCCCACGAACGGGCTTTTCAGCTGATGTTGCAGGTGAGCGGGCGTGCCGGCAGGCTCAACAAACAGGGGACAGTGGTCATCCAAACCTCACAACCCGAGCACCCCGTCCTCCGGCAGGTCATCAACCACGACTACGAAAGCCTTTTCCGCCAGTTGATGGAAGAGCGCAAAACCTTTCACTATCCTCCCTGGTACCGGCTGATTAAAATAGCCGTAAAACACCGGAACCCGTCGCAGCTGGAGATTGCCGCCACCGAACTGGGAAACGCCTTGAAAAAAACGGGGCTTTTTCTGGTGCTGGGCCCCGAATATCCGCTGGTAGCCCGCATCCAGCTCTGGCACATCAAGGAGATCTGGCTCAAAACCAGTCGTGACAAAAACCTGGCACAGGTTCGCCAGGAGATTGAAACCGCGGTTAAAAACACCCGGCAGCTGCCCTACCTCAGCGGCGCCGTATTCAACATCGATGTCGACCCGATGTAACGCCCCGGCCAATGCGGCTCCCCCGACAATATACAGACCAACATTTCAGACGGTTTCCGGATTATTCGGGCCGTTTGTTGAAACTTTGCCGATTTCCATCTATTCCCGCGCTATGGAAAATTACTACCTTTACCGCTTTAAAAATCCGGCGTGGAAAAAAACGAAATAAGAGATCTTTTCAGACAGTTTGAGAAAATCACGGCATTGGTTATTGGCGATGCCATGGTGGACAGTTACCTGTGGGGAAAGGTTGAGCGGATTTCGCCCGAAGCTCCCATCCCGATTGTTTCGGTGACCCAAAAAGAGAGCCGGCTGGGGGGCGCTGCCAATGTATCGCTCAACCTGCAGGCGCTGGGAGCCACGCCAATCCTTTTTTCCATTGTCGGGGAGGATGAAAAGGGGAATCTGTTTCGCCGGCTTATGCAAAAGCGGGGGCTCTCTTCCGAAGGAATCTTGGTTGATCCCCGCCGGATCACCACGGTGAAAAGCCGCATCATCAGCAATGGCCAGCACATTGCCCGGGTTGACGAGGAGCTGACCGACTTTATCACTCCCGATCTGGAAGCGGCAATGTTGAAAGCGGTCCGGCAAACGGTTGAAAACCGGCCCGTCGATGTGATCATTTTTGTTGATTACGACAAGGGGGTGATCACTCCGTCGCTTTTCCGCAAAATAAATGCGCTGGCCATCGAAAAAGGAATTCCTACGGCGGTGGATCCCAAAAAACGAAATTTCGGCCTTTATGAAAACGTTGACCTGTTCAAACCCAATTTCAAGGAGTTTGTGGAAGGGACCAAACGGCCGGTTGCCAAAGGCGACCTCGAAGCGCTGAAGAACGCCGCCGATCGTTACCGGCAGGAGAAGTTGTTCAAACTGATTTTTATAACACTTTCCGAGCTGGGGGTTTTTATCAGCAATGGCACCAGCCAGTCGCACTTTCCGGCCAACATCCGCTACATTGCCGATGTTTCGGGGGCCGGCGACACGGTGATGAGTGTGGCCAGCCTCTGTCTGGCGGCCGGCATTCGCCCCGAGGTGATGGCACAGCTCTCCAACCTGGCCGGAGGATTGGTGTGCGAACAGGCGGGTGTGGTTCCCGTCGACCGGGAACAGTTCAGCAAAGAGCTGGAAAAAACAATTTTACCAGAACTATTCCTCTGTAAATCAGCAACCTGATTCAGCCTCTGCTGGCCAACACTCAAAATTGTTCCAAGCAGTTTCTGAAAAATATTAACTTTGAAACCTGTCAAAACAAATCATTTTATGGGGAAAATCATTGCCTTGGCCAACCAAAAAGGAGGAGTTGGCAAAACAACCACAACCATTAACCTGGCTGCGAGCTTGGCTGTTCTCGAACAAAAAGTACTGGTTATCGATGCTGATCCCCAGGCCAATGCAACTTCTGGCCTCGGGTTCGACCTGAAAACCATCAAAACCAGTATCTACGAATGTATTGTTGACGAAATCGATATCCGGAAGATTATCCTGAATACGGAGATCAGCAACCTCGACCTGATTCCCTCACACATCGACCTGGTGGGGGCCGAAATTGAGATGCTGAACCTGCCCAACCGCGAAAAAGTGCTGAAGCACACCATTGAGGAACTGAAAAAAGAGTACGACTTTATCCTGATTGACTGCTCGCCGTCGTTGGGGCTGATCACGGTCAATGCCCTCACTGCGGCCGACTCGGTCATCATCCCGGTACAGTGCGAATATTTTGCCCTCGAAGGGTTGGGAAAACTGCTCAACACCATCAAAATCATCCAGAACCGCCTCAACCCGGAGCTGGAGATCGAAGGCTTTTTGCTCACCATGTACGATTCGCGCCTCAACCTGTCGAACCAGGTTTACGAAGAGGTGAAGCGCCATTTCCAGGATATGGTTTTCGAAACGGTCATCCAGCGGAATATCAAACTCAGCGAAGCGCCCAGTTACGGCAAGCCGGTTGTTCTTTACGACGCCAGTTCGCGGGGCGCCATCAACCACATGAACCTGGCCCGCGAAATCCTTCAGCGCAACGACATGACCCGGTTGCGCAAGGAAGAAAAATTAATCAATCAGTAAAAAAACTGCCTGCATGGTAAAAAGGAATGCTTTGGGACGGGGCCTCGGCGCCCTGATCGACGATGCCGACAAAATAAAAGAGCAGGTTTCGGGAATTGCCGAAATCGAAGTATCCAAAATTGAAGCCAACCCTTTTCAGCCCCGCACCCGCTTCGACCAGGAAGCGCTGGAGGAGCTGTCGGCTTCTATTCGCGAAATCGGGCTGATCCAGCCCATCACCCTGCGAAAATTTGACGGGGAGAAGTTTCAGATCATTGCCGGGGAGCGCCGTTTCAGGGCTGCGCAGATGGCCGGCCTCACCAAAATCCCCGCCTTCATCCGCGAAGCCGACGACGACGGCATGCTGGAGATGGCCCTGGTGGAAAATATCCAGCGCGAAGACCTCGACTCCATCGAAATTGCGCTCAGCTACCAGCGGCTGATCGACGAATGTAACCTCACCCAGGAGACACTCAGCACCCGCGTGGGCAAAAAACGGTCGACCGTTTCAAACTACCTACGCCTGCTGCGCCTGCCGGCGGTGATCCAAAAAGGGCTGCGCGAAAAGGAGATCAGCATGGGGCATGCCCGCGCCCTGATCAACATCCCGGAATCGGAAACCCAGGTGATGATTTTCGAACAGATCCTGAAATATGACTTCTCGGTGCGCCGGGTGGAAGAGATCGTCCGGAACCTGAATGCCGAAAAATCGGGACAGGAAGAGAGCGCAACCGAAAAAGGCAAACTGCCACAGCAGTACCACAACTTCCGGGAATCGCTGGCCAAATTTTTTCCGACCCCGGTAAAACTGTCGGTCAACAACGAAGGCAAGGGGAAAATCATTATCTCCTTCAAATCAGCGGATGACCTCCAGAAGATTGTTAAAATTATTGAAAATCAGAAATAAAGGATTTTATACACTGCCGGAAATACCGGCAATCTTTTATTTTTGCCACAAAATTTGGAGGTAGTGACGGGAATTTCCGGAAAAAAAAATATCATTCTACTGATCCTGTTGAGTTTATGGTGCGGGACAGTATGGGCACAGGAACAGCCTGCTGACACGGTTTCCGTGAAGCAGGCCGTTCATTCCCCCCGAAAAGCGGCAATCTATTCGGCCGTTCTTCCCGGATTAGGCCAGGCCTACAACAAAAAGTACTGGAAAGTCCCGCTGGTTTATGTCGGGTTTGGTACGTTGGGTTATTTTATCGACTGGAACAACGACCGTTACGACCTGAGCAAAAGGGCCTACCGCGACCTGACCGACAACGATCCCAACACCACGGCTTACCTCCAGCTGAAAAATATCCAATATTACGATCTGGATAACCCGACCAGTGTAGCCAACCTCAAACAGGCGCTGGTCAGGAGCCAGGACTACTTCCGCCGCAACCGCGACCTGCTGATCATTACCACCGCCGCCTTCTGGGGGCTGAATGTTATCGACGCCAGCGTGGATGCCCACTTCTTTGGCTGGGACATCAGCGACGATCTCACCCTGAACTGGCAACCCAGCTTGCAGCAGTTTCAGAATCAAAACATTTTTTGCTTAAATTGCAGGATCACTTTTTAAACCGGATTGAAACCAAAACAACAAATTATTATTCCAATTATCATGAGGAGACTGTTTAACGTACTTCTCGTCGTATCGCTGCTGATGCTGGTTATTACGCCAACGGGCAGGGCCGACGAGAAGACGAAAAAATTCCAGATTCCAGCAGCCGTTGCCTCCCTCGACACCCTTGACTGCGACACCATTTTTCCCGAATCCGAAGAGGAGATGAACGCCCTTTTCTCCGAAACGCTTGACAGCATGGCCCACAGTTGGTATGTCACCAACTTTTTCCTGACCGACAGTATTGAAGTTGACCTGGCCGGCCCTCATCCGTCCGCCATTCCCGACTCGGTGCTGATCGCACGGTTACAAAATATCCCGTCGGAAGTCAGCCTCCCTTTTAACAATGTGGTCCGTAACTACATCGAAATGTACACGGCCCGCAAACGCAGCCAGGTGGAGATCATGCTGGGCCTGTCGGAGTTTTACTTCCCGGTTTTCGAGGAGATATTCGACCGCTACGACCTGCCGCTCGAACTGAAATACCTCTCCATCATCGAATCGGCGCTGAACCCGCGGGCAACCTCCCGCGCCGGCGCCATCGGCCTGTGGCAGATTATGTACGGAACCGCCAAACTGCTGAAGCTGGAGGTCTCTACCTTTGTTGACGAACGGCGCGACATGCTGCGCTCGACCGACGCTGCCGCCCGCTACCTCAAGGAACTCTACGGAATTTACCAGGACTGGCACCTGGTGATCGCCGCCTACAACTGCGGCCCCGGCAATGTAAACAAAGCCATCAAACGGGCCGGCGGAAAAACCGACTACTGGAAAATCTACAACGCCCTGCCGCGCGAAACCCGCAACTATGTCCCGGCGTTCATTGCGGCAACCTATGTGATGAACTATTTCAACGAACACCAGCTGACCCCGCGGCTTCCCTCGCATTCCATCGTCACCGACACCATTCAGGTGAACCAGTACCTCAACCTGAAACAGGTGGCGGCCAATCTGGAGATCGAGCTGGAAGAGCTGCGCGACCTGAACCCGGTGTACCGGCGCGATGTGATCCCGGCCAAACCCGATAAAAAATATCCGCTCCGCCTGCCGCAGCAATTTATTGCCAGCTATCTTGAACGGGAGGACACCATTGCCGCACACGAACGCGAAAAATTCTTCCCCAGCAATACCCTGGCCATCCCCGAATCGCAGACAGCCAGCCACTTTGAGCCTGTCGACATTAAAGGAAAGGCCAAAGTCCAATATACGGTCAAAACGGGCGACAATCCGGGATTTATCGCCGGATGGTTCAACGTACGCCTTGCCGACCTGCGCTACTGGAACAACATCAACCGAAACCTGATCCGGGCCGGACAAAAACTGGTTATCTATGTTCCGGAAGAGAAAAAAGAGCACTACGCCAAAGTAAACGAAATGAGTTTCGAAGCCAAACAGGCGATGATCGGGAAAACAGCGACACCCGCCGCACCACCGGCGCCAGTGGCCGACGATGCCAACTTTGTTTATTACACCGTTAAAAATGGCGACAACCTTTGGACCATTGCCCAAAAGTTTCCGGGGACTTCAAATACCGAGATCATGAAGCTCAACAACATCACCGATGTCAGGAGCCTTTATCCCGGCCAGAAACTGAAGATCAAACCCAAAGCATAATCCCGTCCCGACATCCCAAACCGCCCGGAGAAAAACGATGCCGTGAAAAAATAATTTCGTGCGCACCAGTTTCTCATTTCGTGCGCACCGTTTTTCCCTCTTCTGCGGCATCGAAAAAGCCGGTCTCCCCGGCCGCTGCCGGAGATAAACTTTTGCCGCGTAACGACCGGCTGTCTGGTCCTTTTTTCCAGCCCCACGCAACCTTTTTGCAACTTTGCACATCTTAGTAAATACAGAACCAATAAACTAAGCAGCATGGAACATGAACAGTAGCCAAACCCAACAAACTACCGGGCAACAACCAGATTGCAAAGCCCGATACCCCAAACACAACCTGCTCTGATTGCTCTCCTGCCCGGTAACTCCGGTTATCGGGAATATGAAAAAAAATAATTTAAAAATCACAAATTAAAATGAAAAAGATTAAATTCCTGAACATCATTACTGTTGGGATATTTCTCATTTATAGTGGTTGCCGTGATAGCCAAATAGTTGAATTGGGGGATTGTAAACTTGAAAAAATTATTAAATCAGTAAGCGATAAAAAGGCAATTATTTGGTTTGACACCCAAGCACAAAAACATGTTGTTTATAGTGGTATTGAAGGCACTTATGACTGTGTAGATATAGGTATTCCCTGTAATCTCCCCGAAAGCTATAATACAAAAGGGCTTATGGTGCTGTTTAGCGGCAATTATTATACATGTAATGAGTTTTCCCCAAGTATTCCAGGGGAGACCTACTATTATCTCGAGATAACTAAGATTAAACGCCTTTCAGAAGAATAACTAACTAATAAAAAGATACAAAAGAGACACTTTTTAAAAAACTCCTAATTATTCAAATTCCTGTAACACTTTTTTAGCATTTTCATTGTCCGGGTTGAGCTCCAGCGATTTTTTATATGCTTCTACAGCTTCTTTCTTCCGGTCTGTTTTAAGGAGCGCCTCTCCGTAACTGTCATGCGTGTTCCAAGAATTGGGATGAAGTTCCACATTAAGTTTTAATACAGTTGTTGCTGCATCCAGTTTACCCTGATTCAACAACGTATACCCGAATGTATTGATACCCGTTTCACTCACATCGTAATCAGAATTACTGCCTTTGGCAATTTCCTGACGAATAAAACTGATGGTTTCATCCAACGATTTTGCTGTTCGATAAAAGGAATAAATCTGTTTTCCGCCACCAATCCAATACATCACCCGTTGCCAGTAGGTTGTGAGTCCTTCAGGATTCTTTTTGACTATGAAATTGGCATTTTCTAATTCTTTATCCAAGAGAAATGAACCGGTGATTGCCCCCCATAACTGGAACCTTCTTTTCAACTCCGGTTTGAAGGCAGCATCTACAATATCCGGCACTCCATTTACGTGTTCGTGTTTTGGAAATGACTTATAAAATACAAACCCGGTAAATACCTGTTCATTGGTAAGTGTGCTATCCTCCATTGCCATATTTTCAAAACGTTTACCTTCTAAAGGAGAACCGATGATATCAAATCCCCTGTCGTCTGTTCCCAATAATTCAAATGCCGCATCCAACTTCCCATTCAGAATTGGCAGGACTTCGGGTAATCCAATGACCGTATTGTACATTCCTGCAGTATTCTCAAAATTCACTAAAACATTGGCTACCCTCTCCCCGAATCTTTCAAAAACATAGGAAGCAGCAGATTTCGCCCGGAATCTCCCGAAGGACCAGACTCCTTTAGTGGCATGAGCGCTATTCAATATCAGAAAATATTTCTTCCGGCCAGCAGACGATGCATCGTTCCGGGCGATATAGGAAACGATAGTATTTCCCATGACCGAATCTCTTCCACTCTGCACATCGTAGTTATAAATTTTTGTCTGAATATCCGCTGCCGTCACAATCTCCTCCCAGTCAACAGCGATATCCGTGGGGTGCAACTTTATCTTTTTATCAATAGACAAACTCCTGTTGATGTCATATAGGGAAGTCAGCAAGTAATGGTAATTATACCTCTCCCATAGCGGATACCACATGGCATTGCGCTGGATTTCCAACGCTTTCTGAATGCTTTGTTCTTGCGAAAGATTTTCGGCCAGCAGGTGATCATTGATTTGCTTATCGTAATGGCTTCCACCCATTTCCATAAAAATATCGCCGACTTGTTCCTGAAACCTGTTATCAGAAAAAAGATCAACCAAAAGCTCATATTGGGTCAGTTCATCGTGTGTTCTTTCGCAAAAGATAACGATGTCGTACTTATTGAACAGGTTTAGAATATATTCTTTTGCAGACAGCTTCTGGTTTTGAATGAACTCAACATGAACGGCTATGGAGTCGGGAATAATACGTGGCTGCGCTGAAACATTATAAAGTCCAAAGAAAAAAACAGCCCAAAGAAGATAATATTTTCTCATCATCATTTTTTCAGGTTAATGGTTTTAAAAATCTAACGTACAACTGATGCAATGACTGCACCACTAAAAAGCATTGAGCCATGCTGAATATCCGGGATCGATAAATATTCCTGCGTGCACCAATTTGTAAAGCCAAACAAGTGCATAAATCAGAAGAAATGTACACATCATGATGACAAACAGCAAAAGATAAGAGAGGATCATCATCAAGTCATTACCTCTATCTTTTGAAGATCGTTGCGACCGTAAAACATTTTGAGGTATCATATACAATTCATTTTTTTGTAAAAAATCTCGAAGTAACCCGAAGAATTTCAGAATCAGGGAATTCTCCACTCATCATCCACGGGCGGTTAGCGACTTCGTTATTCCTGAAACTCTGGATGTCCGCACTGCCAAAGGAGAAAAGACTGAACATTTACCTCCTCATTCAATGCTTCATCTAAAGTACTGCCGCCAAAATGACCGCTTTGAAAATCAACTTTCAACAATACCGGATTCCGGCTACTGCTGGCCGACTGCATCATGGCTGCAAATTTTGCAGGCATCCATGCGATTACCCTCGGATCGTTGAAACCGGTAGTAATTAATTGTGCCGGATAACGAACGCCCTGTTTCACATGGTACATGGCATCCATTTCAAGCAGTCCATGAAATTCAAGTGAGTCTGTTACCGTTCCAAACTCTGGTATGTTTGACGGTCCGTTTGGAGTAAATTCCATGCGTAGCATATTCAGAACCCCAACCTTGGGTATTGCAACCCTGTACAGATCGGGTCTTTCCGTTATAGCTCTTCCTATCAATATTCCGCCGGCACTGGCACTTTCACAACCTAACTTGTTTGCAGATGTATATTTATTTTTAATCAGATATTCCGCACAGGCATTGAAATCTTTCCAGGTGTTGGGTTTATTGAGTTTTTTTCCTGCCAAATACCAGTTTATTCCTTTTTCGCTGCCTCCACGCACATGAGCAACAGCTATAATAACCCCACGCTTCAACAAGGATAAATTTGCTGACTGAAAATTGGGCGGAATACTCATCCCGTATGCCCCATATCCTGACAATAAGCAAATATTGCTGCCGTCGCCTTTCATCAGTTTGGAGTCATACACTAACGTGAGCGGAACCATTGCTCCGTCATGCGAAGGGATTTCAAAAGTTTTGGATACCAAATCTTCCATCCCGTCCAACCGTGAAGCATCATAAAATATACCCTCGGTGAGTTTATCACTAGCCAGGTCATATTGATAAACTTTAAAGTTTTGTAACCAACCCATATTCAAAACTGCAATCTCATTGGAAAAAGCAGAAGCAGGATACAGCTTGACGGCTCCATCAAGAGGAATTTTTAATTCTGACAGTCGGTTAGAAGCATAGTCGTATTTTAAACACTTGAATTCAAGGTTGTTTTTACTTAAGGTGACAGTTAAATAATCTTTCGTTTCCAGGATGTCTTCTATTTTCCATCCTTCCTTTGTATCAAAAATCAGTTCACTGTTTTGAAAGTCGGGTTTTTCAATATTTACGGCAATTATTCTGCCCATATCGTTCCCTTTTGTCGTAATGCAATAAGCAACCTCGTTTCTACAGATTACTTCTTGAATTTCATCTTCATTTGCACAAAATCGCTTCCAAAATACATTGCCGGCGCTTTCGAGCGAAGAAACCGGCGCAAAAAACATTTTTCTTGCTGTTGGAACTAACGACATCACCAAAAAGGCGTATTTACTGTAAGGGAAGGTTCGGATCTCCACCTCGTCCTCCGGTATCAAATTCAATTCGGGGTTAGTTTCCTTGCTCACGACTACCTTATCGGCAGACGGATCGGTACCGACAAAATGTCTCTTGATCTTCCAATCCATGCGGTTTTCCATGCTGTACACATCGCCGCTATTATATTGTGTGTAATAAAGGACATGAGGATTGGAACGTGAAAAAGAACCGGTGGAAAAAGGAATGTGCTGCGGCAACATCTGTTTTGATTTTAAATCCATGATATGAATATCTGAAAATTCCGTTCCTTGTTCGCTCAGGTTCAACAATAAAAAATCTCCGTCAACATCCAGGCTCGGCCGCACCTGAAAGATTTTATCTTTCTCAAAGCTTACCGGATCAAACAGCAGTTCGTCATCGCCATCATCGCCTGTTCGCCGGTATAGCTTGGGCGTCTGGTCTCCCGACATCAATTTATAGAAATACCAGGTATTACTGTGTTTCCCAAAAGGATATGAAATCTTGTTTTCAAGTTCCTTTTGGAGAATTGCCTTTTGTTCTTCCAAAAGAAGATGTCTCCCGGGTATCCTATTCAAAATAGAGGATGTCAGCTTTTCCTGCGCTTTCAACCAATTCAACACTTCCTCATCTTTGAGGTTTTCCATCCAACGGTAAGGATCTTTGTAAGTAACGCCAAAATAGGTGTCGGATACATCTACTGTTCTGGTTTTGGGATACTGATATTGGGCATAAACCATGTTTACCACAAAAATCAACATACCACAAATGATTGCTCTAAGAATTTTTTTGCTCATGATTAACTTGGTATTATTTGTTAGTAATTCATTATTTAAGAATGCCGTGCAGATTTATCTATTGAAGCTATATTCCTATTTATCAATTCAGTACCGGGGTGTTTGTCATCTGCAACTATCTTCGATTGCGCTATAAGTTAATCAGGCATAAAACCTTTATCTAAGATACAAAACATTATAATACAAAAAGACACTCATGTCTTTTATTTCATCCTGCATTGTTTTCAATAATTCTGATGTAATCTGCTTAGGTTTGGGATTGGCAGTTGCAACTTTTCCCAACAAGCCCTCACGGCCATTCTACAGAGTTTTTGCCAACTATGACTTTATACTAACAAACAACAAAAGAGCGCCATTACATTGGCACGCTTCCGATCCATTTTGCCCATAAAGTTTTCACCAATGCTCCTGTTTTTAAAGCCGGTCTAAACTTTGTTGCTAATTTTGTCTTTTCAAAAACTGCAAACATGAATTGGTTGATCCTGATTGTTGCCGGATTGTTTGAAGTGGGATTTGCCCTTTGTCTGGGGAAGGCCCGTGAAACCACCGGAGTGGCCTCCTGGTTCTGGCTGGCCGGTTTCCTGCTCTCGCTCACCATCAGCATGGTGCTGCTTTTTAAGGCGATACAAACCCTGCCCATCGGTACCGCCTATGCGGTGTGGACCGGCGTGGGCGCAGCCGGCACTGTACTGGTTGGCATCCTGCTCTTCCACGAACCGGTAAATTTCTGGCGGATCTTTTTTCTCTCCACTCTCATTTTTTCCATTATCGGACTGAAATTTTTCGGATCCCATTAATATGAATACCAAAAACAGCACCATGAAAACCACGCTTGTTGCAGGCACTCTGCTCTTTTTCGCAGTCTCCTGCTCGTCGGTGAAATCCCACCGCACCCCCCAGCCAGCCCCGGCTGAACTGGTCGGCCAGGTAACCGGCCACTGGCAGGGAGTTCTGCCCTGCGCCAGTTGCCCCGGCATTCAGTACCAGCTCACCCTGAACGCCGACAGCTCCTGGCAGGAACAGTCGGTGTACCTGTCAGAAAATGAGAAACCCTTTACCGAATCGGGCCGCTGGAAAATGACCGCCGATTCGGTAGTTGCCCTCCAGAAAGATCAGCCCGGCGCCGACCTTTTCTATTTCGACGGAAAGCAGCTGAGCATGCTCGACATCAACGGCAACCGCATCGTTTCGGAGCTTGCCGCTCATTACCTTCTCTCGCGCCAGACTGATATCAGCGGAAAATGGCAAATTATCTCCCTCAACGGGGAAAAGAGCCTCCGGGGAGATTTTGATGAAACCTTCCCTTATCTCGAATTTAACATGGAAGAGAAACGGCTGTCGGGTTTTGGCGGCTGTAACCGGCTGATGGGAAATTTTGAAATAAAGGGCGATTCGCTCCTCCTGGGCCCGCTGATGAGCACCAAAATGGCTTGTCCGCAGATCGACCGGGAGCAGAAGCTTCTGAACAGCCTTTCTGAAAAAACATTTCGCCTGCTGGTTGCCGGCAACCAACTGGAGTTGCAATCATCCGGGGCGACACTGGTTTTGGCCCGCCCCGAATAACTCCGCCCGCCGGTTATCTCGACGCCCGGCTGCCGCCGCCAAACAGAATGCCGGCGCCCAGCACAAAGCCGAAGTCATACCAGCCACCGTTGTTATTGACGGCATACATGGCAACATGGTCGCTAAACAGGCTGATGATAAACGATACGGGAGCAATAAGTCCGTGCCAGAGGCCTCCCAGAAATCCGTACGGTTCCGATTGACGGCAGGCGTCGATATTGGTGACGTCGGCGCAACCTGCTGCAACCACAATGGCCAGCAATAACAAACCAGCCAGCCAGGCGGTGCGGTGGAGTTGAATTCTTTTCATTCCCATCAATTTTAGATTAAAAAACAAAAGAAACCCTGCCGGAAAGACAGGGCTCATTGCGTAACTATCCTGTTACGGGCTTTACCAGCCCAGTTTCTGTTTGATCAATCCCGGGATTTCGGAAGGTTCTTTGGCAACCGGCACACCGGCTTCGCCGAATGCCCTGATCTTTTCGGCCGCCGTCCCCGAGCCGCTGGAGATAATGGCGCCGGCGTGTCCCATCCGTTTTCCGGGAGGAGCCGTTTGCCCGGCAATAAAAGCAACAACCGGCTTGGTCATCTTTTCGCGGATAAAACGGGCGGCCTGCTCCTCCGCATCGCCGCCAATCTCGCCGATCAGCACCACCCCCTGAGTCTCCGGGTCGTTTTCAAACATTTCGAGCAGCTCCTGGTAGTACAATCCGGCAACCGGGTCGCCGCCAATCCCCACGCAGGTTGTTTGTCCCAAACCGGCTTCGGTAAGCATGTTCACCACCTCGTAGGTGAGGGTCCCGCTTCGCGACATCAACCCGACAGCCCCTTTTTTGAAAATATTCCCGGGAAGAATACCGATCAGGGACTCTTCGGGAGTGATCAGCCCGGGGCAGTTGGGACCGATCAGCCGGGTTCCGTTTTGCCGGATCACAGGCATAATGCGGATCATATCCTGCACCGGAACCCCTTCGGTGATGATCACGACCAGTTCAATTCCGGCAAAGCTGGCTTCGAGCACAGCATCGGCGGCAAACGGCGCCGGCACAAAAATCACCGAAGCGTTGGCGCCGGTAGCCTCGCGGGCTTCGGCCACAGAATCAAAAATCGGCACGTCATCGATAACCTGTCCGCCCTTCCCGGGAGAAACGCCGGCCACGATGTGAGTTCCGTAAGCTTTCATTTTGCGGGCGTGAAAAGCGCCGTCGCGTCCGGTAATGCCCTGCACCACCAGCCTGGTATCTTTATTGATTAAAATACTCATCGTTATTTCGGATTAGGTAAACCTGGTTACATTTTGCTTAACGCGATGGCTTTTTGAGCCGCTTCGCTCATGGTGCTCACCGTAGGAAGCCCGGTAGCTTTCAGCAATTCGAGCCCCTCTTTGGCATTGGTGCCCGAAAGGCGCACCACGATCGGAATGTCGGTTTTAATCTGATCGAGGGCAGTGAGCAGGCCGCGGGCCACATCGTCGCAACGGGTAATTCCTCCGAAAATATTAATCATCACTGCTTTTACATTTTTATCGCTCAGCAGGATGTTCATGGCATCGATCACCTTCTGCGGGTTGGACGAGCCTCCGATGTCGAGGAAATTGGCCGGTTCGCCGCCATAGAGCTTAATCATATCCATGGTGGCCATGGCCAGTCCGGCGCCGTTCACCATACAGCCGATCGAGCCGTCGAGTTTAATGTAGGAAAGTCCCTTCTCGTGGGCATCGATCTCTTTCTGTTCATCGTCGGTGACTTCGCGCATGGCCAGCACTTTGGGCTGACGGTACAGCGCATTGTCGTCGAAATTCATCTTTCCGTCGATGGCCCAGATTTCATCGCCGGGCGTAAGTACCAGCGGGTTAATTTCGGCCAGCGAAGAGTCGGTGTCGATATAAAGTTTGTACAGTTTCTGGAGGATGTCGGCAACGATACGGGCATGTTTGATATCGCCCAACAGCTTCAGCGCCACACTGCGCGCCTGCCAGTCCATCAGCCCGGTGACCGGGTTAATGGGCATTTTAATAATCTTTTCGGGCGACACGCGGGCGACCTCTTCGATTTCCACCCCACCTTCGGCGCTGGCCATCAGGGTAATGGTTTTGCTGTTCCGGTCGTTGATCAACCCCACGTAAAACTCCCTGGCAATGTCGACGGCATTGGCCACCAGCACTTTTCCCACGCGGTAACCTTTGATGTCCATTCCCAGGATTAGCCCGGCTTTTTCGATGGCTTCCGCTTTGCTGCTGGCCAGCTTCACGCCGCCGGCCTTCCCCCGTCCGCCGGCATGAACCTGGGCTTTGACTACACGCAGCTGGTTGTCGTCGGGGACCTTTTCCCGGACATCGGCCACAGAATAACACAAAAAACCATCCGGAACAGGGATCCCGTAAACTTTAAAAAGATCCCTGGCTTGATATTCGTGAATCTTCATTTGTTAATGAATTAGTTTATATTGATTTACCCTGTTTGACAGGTATCCTCCACCGTAGCGGAGCCTTTTTTGATTACTGGTTTAAAGGCCGGTTTTTAAAAACGGGCTTGCTAAATTTACAAAACATTCAACAATCTAAAGGTCAACCGGTGCAGGTTTCCCAACCTGTTTTTTATCATACAAAAATGAATCGTTTAAAAGATGTTTTTCCTGACTAAACACCAAACCGCTGCTTTCGTTCACATCTTTTAAAACATATTTTTGAAATTTGGCCGGAGGGGTCAGCTGGTTTTCGGGGCACAAAAAAATAGCGTATTTTTGGCCATTATTTTTGAAATCCCAACAATGAAAGAAATTATTTATCAGGTCATTCAACAGGAAGCCGAGGCTGTCCGCAATATCCCGGTGACGGATGGTTTCCCCCGGGCTGCCGAGATCATCTACGAACGGGTCCATCTGAAAAAGGGGAAACTGGTAGCCAGCGGCATGGGAAAAGCCGGGCAGATTGCCCTGAATATTGCCACCACCTTCAGCAGTACCGGCACTCCTTCGGTCTTTCTGCATCCCAGCGATTCGCAACACGGCGATCTGGGGGTCATCCAGGAAAACGATGTACTGCTGCTCATCTCCAACTCGGGAAAAACCCGCGAAATCCTCGAACTGGTTGACCTGGCCGGTAAACTCTACCCCAACCTGCTGCTGATCGTGATCACCGGCAACCAGGAGAGCGAGCTGGCCCGGATGGCCGAAGTTTGCCTGTTCACCGGAAACCCGTCCGAAGTTTGCCCGCTGGGCCTCACCCCCAGCACTTCAACCACTATCATGACCGTCATTGGCGACGTGCTGATGGTGTTGCTGATGCACAAAATCAGGTTCACCAGCGAAGAGTACGCCAAACGCCATCATGGCGGCTATCTCGGCGATAAATCACGGGAACTGGCCCGTAACAAAAAATAAAACATTATCCTTTTCAGCTATGAGAATTACAACAGAAAACACCACCGCCCTGGTGATCGACATCCAGGAGCGGCTTTTCCCGGCGATGTCGGACCAGGAAGAGTTACTGAAAAACTGCCGCATCCTGCTACAAGGGTTGGAGGCGCTCGAAATACCGGTTGTCGTTACCCAGCAATATACCAAAGGACTGGGTGAAACCATCCCCGAAATCCGCGAAGTGATCCCCCACTTTGAACCGTTCGAAAAACGCGACTTCAGCTGCTGCGACGAGCCAACCGTCATCGAAAAGCTGAAATCGCTGAACAGCCGCAACGTAATCCTTTTCGGTATTGAAGCGCACGTGTGTGTCCTGCAAACGGCCATTGACCTGAAAGCTGCCGGCTTCAACCCGGTTGTGGTTACCGACTGCATTTCGTCGCGCTCGCCCAAAAGTGTGGAAGTGGCCAAAGAGCGGTTCCGTTACGAAGGAATCCTGATGACTTCCTGCGAATCGGTACTTTTTGAGCTGACCCGTACCTCGGCAGCCCCGCAGTTCCGCACAATCTCCAAACTGGTGAAATAATTTTCCGGAAGAAACTTAAATTCAGACCATGATCGAAATTTGCGCGTTGGCTTCGGGCAGCAATGGAAACTGCTACTACATCGGCAACCAGCACGATGCCATCCTGATCGACGCCGGCATATCGGCCCGGCTTACGCTGACCCGGATGGCTTCACGCGGACTGGCTCCCGAAAAGCTGAAGGCGATTTTTATTACCCACGAACACTTCGACCACGCCCGCGGCGCCCGCGTGCTCAGCAAAAAACTGGGAATTGCCGTGTATTATACCCGCCCAACCTGGAATGCCATCCCGTCGTCGGACAGACCGCTGTTGTCGCAGTTTTTTGAACCCGGCGACGCCATTTCAAGCGGATCGTTTACGGTTCATGCAATCCTGAAAAACCACGATGCAGCCCAACCCTGCTCTTTCCGGGTGGAACACAACGGCAGGCAGGTCGGCGTTTTTACCGATATCGGCGAACCGTGTGACAAAATCAAGACTTCGTTGCAACAGTGCCACGCCGTCTTCCTCGAAACCAATTACGATGAGAAGATGCTTTGGGAAGGCTCCTACCCTTTTCCGCTCAAAAAAAGAGTTGCCTCCGAAGTGGGCCACCTCTCCAATGTGCAGGCGCTCGAACTGGTGCAGCAGCATGCGGCCCCGCACCTGGAATGTATCTTCCTGAGCCATCTGTCGAAAGAGAACAACACGCCGGAGAAAGCGCTGGAAACTTTTACGCCGCTGCAGCAGCGCTGCCGGATAAAACTTACCTCGCGCTCAGAAGCCGGCGAAGTATACCTGCTGAAATAAGAAAAGCGCCTCCGGAAGTAAATCCGGGAGGCGCTTTTCTTTGATCCCCGCAACAGTGTCAGTGCGTTTCTGTTCCGTTCAGCAAATTGTCGCTGAATAAATTACCAAAAACAACCCAACACTCCCCTCTAAAAAAATATCAGCCAATTTAATTTCTTTTAAAGTTTTCTTTTTATTTGTTAGTTAATATTTACTAACTTCGATTTGTAATTCAAATTTAAAATGGCAACTGTAAAAAAAACATATCATCCAGCGGAGGATGAAAGCATTGAGTGGCTATTCAACACCGAAATCATTCATAGTGAAAAACTGCGTGCCACAATCCTTACAGGCATTTTAGGATTAGAAGCAATGCTCCTTATGATTATCTACTTTTTCTATCGCGATCAGTACCTTTTGCTATTTACCACCCACATTGCCATTCACGCAATTCTCATTTTCACCTTAATCATTATTATTTATGAGTTGCTGGTTCTCTATCTCATAGGTAGAAAAACCCAATTTTTTCTGGTTCACAGGGATATCCTAAATTTCTTCAACGGATTTGCTGAAATTACTCTCCTTTCCATTTTATTTGTTTTAATAATTGAGTACTCCGGTCAGCCTGCAATCCTCCAAGCCCCGGCGACCCTAACTTATTTTGTCCTCATCGTACTTTCCACGTTGAGGCTCAATTTTAAACTTTCAATTTTTTCCGGAGCATTAGCAGCTACAGAATATGTAGCTATTTCACTTTATTATTCCACACATTTCAGGAATATTCCCGCAGACCATTTTTATCCAGACCTAACGGGTATGCAGTACCTTGGACAGGGAGTTATCTTGCTGATTTCGGGTATTTCTGCAGGATTTGTAGCCGACCTGATTAGAAAAAACATACGAGTTTCAAGACAAAATATTAAAGAAAAAAATGACATAATCGATTTATTTGGGCAACAAATCTCTCCTCAGATTGTGAATAGTATTCTTGAAAAAAGAGATGAACTTTCGGGTGTCCGGAAAAAGGTTTGTGTCATGTTTCTCGACATCCGTAATTTCACGCCTTTTGTCGAAACACATACTCCGGAGGAAGTTGTTGCTTACCTGAACAAACTTTTTCACTTTATGATTACTATCATTCAGATGTACGATGGTGTAATCAACCAGTTTTTGGGCGACGGATTCATGGCCACCTTTGGCGCTCCGGTTTCAAAAGGGAATATTTCACAAAAGGCCGTTCTGGCCTCGAAGGAGATCATCAAGATCGTCAAACAGCAAAACAGAGCAGGAAGTATTCCTAAAACGCGCATTGGCATAGGCCTCCACTATGGGGAGGCGGTCATTGGGAATATCGGTTCTTCGTTACGAAAACAATATTCAATCACCGGCAACGTAGTTATAATGGCGTCACGCATTGAGCAACTCAACAAATTATTTGACTCACAACTCATCATTTCAGAAGAAGTTTTTAACGAACTTGAAGCGGGAGCAAAAGGAGGGTTTATGCGTAAAGAGACATTGGAAGTTAAAGGAATTAACCGACCTTTTTCTCTTTACATTTTTCAAGAAAATAAAACTCAAAAAAAAGAACCATGAAAATTGATGAAACGATTATCAGGAAGACCGAAGAATTTGTGTCGGATATGTTAAAAAACGAAACTCCAAAGGGGTATACTTATCATACCCTGGCACACACCCTTGAAGTAGTTGAAAATTCCATTTTCATCGGAAAGAGAGAAAACCTGTCTGATGAAGAGATGGGGGTTTTATGCATTGCTGCATGGTTTCACGATATCGGCTATACCAAAAAATACATTGGCCATGAAGTGGAAAGTGCATCAATGGCTGAGCAGTTTCTGAAAGACCTGGGGGTCGGCAATAATGTAAAGACCGAAGTGAAGGAAAGTATTCTTGCCACCACCTTCCCTCAGATGCCCAAAAGCAAGATTGCAAAGGTATTATGCGACGCAGATTTTATGCACCTGGGCCAGGAAAATTATTTCGATCTGTCGGAACAACTCAGACAGGAATTAAAAAACACAGGCATTAAAAAACTAAAAAAAGCTGAGTTTGACAGATACTCTATCAAACTTTTCGAAGAACACGTTTATTTTACTGCATACTGCAAGGAAGTTGTCTCCGAAGGGAAGGCTAAAAATCTGGATCTGCTGAAAAAAAGAGCGGCAATAAAAGAAATCGGCACAAAACAAAAAAAATCAACAAGATACTCCCGGGGTGTCGATTCCATGTTCAAACTTACAGCCCGAAACCAGATTAATCTGAGCCAGATTGCCGACAACAAATCCAATATCCTCATTTCACTCAACAGTATTATCATTTCACTTGCCTTAGCCACATTGGTCAGCAAATTCAAACAAGAACCAGCCATAATAGCGCCCAGTGTAATTTTTATCTTTTTCAGTTTGCTAACTATTGTGCTGGCAATCCTTTCCACCCGCCCCAATATCTCTTCCGGGAAATTCAGTCTGAAGGAGGTAAAACAGCAAAAGATAAATCTTCTCTTTTTTGGCAATTTCTATAATATGCAGTCGGAAGAATATGAACAGGCTATTAAAGAAATGATCAACGACGATTTCTATTTGTATTCTACCCTAACAAAAGACCAGTACTCACTGGGGAAAGTATTAGCAAAAAAATACCATTGGCTCCGCTGGGCTTATAATGTGTTTATGATCGGGTTAGTAGTTTCGGTAAGCACCTTTTTGTTTGTACTTATCTGAATTTGCCCTATCTTGAATTTCAACTGCTGATTATTCATCCTTATCATTCTAACCGTAAAACAAAAAGAGAACAATGAAGACAACAAAAAGTAGAGAACATGCTCTGTCTCATATTGACAACATTATCAGCAAGGCCAAACGTCTGGAAGATAAATATCATAAACTCATTTCAGAAGTGGATCCCCTGTATCGTGAAAGTGCACTGAACCTTTTGCACTATCTCGCCCTCCGGAGCTTTGACACAGGTGGGGTACAGCAATGGCTCAGGTACAAAGGAATGCCTGACCTTGTCAATATCGAAGGTCATGTAATGAAAAACCTGCTCGTAACCAGGGCTATTATCTCTACTCCTGCCCAAAAAGAAGATTCCGCACTACAAAAAAAATATGTCAATAAAAAAAAGAGCGAGAAACTGTTGGGCAGGAATACCAGAAGCTTGTTAGGGAACAGACCGAATAACAGAAGTACCCGTATCATGGTTACTTTATCGTCGAAGGTAGCCCAGGATTACAAAATCGCCAGCCAACTGATGAGAAAAGGAATGAACAGCGTCCGTATCAACTGTGCCCACGACAATGAGCAGATATGGGAGCAGATGATCAGGAATGTGCAAAAGGCAAGTGAAGCTGCCAACAGGAAGTGTACAATTATAATGGATCTTGGAGGTCCAAAATTGCGAACAGGTCCTATGCAGCCAGGACCACAGGTAGTGTTTATTGAACCCCGCCGCAATCTGCTGGGAGCAGTAGAACGGCCAGCACGTGTTTGGATAGCGCCTCCGGGCATACCGCCACCCGGAAATATTGCCGATGCTGTTATTCCGGTGAGCGAATCGTTTATTCAAAAAATAAAAAGGAAAAACATTTTGTGGTTTACCGATTCGCGCGGAAAAAAAAGACAGATTACCATCGAACGAAAACAGGGAAAAGGCAGGTGGGGATTGTGTAGTGATTCGGCTTACATTACCACCGGCACCGAACTGGTACTGAACAAGATCAAAGAGAGCGGAAAAGAAAAAAACTACGTAGGCGAACTGATGCCTGCCGAGCAAGTTATTGTCCTGCGCATTGGCGACAGGTTATTACTTCAAAGCCAACAGCTGCCGGGCGAACCAGCCAAATACGACTCTCAGGGAAACCTTACCAGTCCGGCACATATTTCCTGCACCATGCCCGAAATATTTCAGGATATTAAAGCTGGCGAGCCTGTTTTCATCAACGACGGGAAAATAGAAGGAATTGTTGAAAGCGCAATAAAGGAAGAGATAGTAGTATTAATCACCAATGCAGGCAAATCAGGCAGTAAATTGAGGGCCGGCAAAGGCATTAACTTTCCGAAGTCTAAATTAAAAATCAGGGGATTAACCGAAAAAGACCAGGAAGATCTTGCTTTTGTAGCTCAACATGCCCATGTGGTCAGCCTCTCGTTTGTAAATCAGGCCAGTGACGTAAAAGAGTTACAAATTGAACTGGAAAAATATCCGGTCAAGCCGGGAATAATTCTGAAAATTGAAACCCAAAAAGGATTCGAGAACCTTCCGGAAATTCTGTTACAGGCCATGCAAACCTACCCGGTAGGTATAATGATTGCCCGCGGTGACCTGGCTATTGAAACCGGATGGGAAAATTTTGCCACTATCCAGGAAGAGATTCTTCGGATTGGTAAAGCAGCCCATGTTCCTGTTATTTGGGCAACCCAGGTATTGGAAGTCCTGGCGAAAGAAGGAACCCCCACCCGATCGGAAATTACCGATGCCTTTCTGTCTCAAAGGGCTGAATGTGTGATGCTGAATAAAGGTATTTACATTGAAAAAGCAGTAAGCACATTGAATAAAATCCTGATTAAAACAGAAAACCATCAGAAAAAAAAGCAAGAGATGCTGTCCAAACTGAAAAGTGACGAAGGACTGAGCCTCCAGCTTTCGGATTTTCAAGATCATCAACCCGTAACCTGATTCCGGAAGTATGCCAAAAAACCTAAAATACATTTGCATCCTCCTGGGGATAGCTATATCCGTATTTTCCCAGGGAAGCCTGGCGCATGCACAAGCGAAGGGGAGTTACACAGTTTTGATTACTGGAAATATTTATGGAAAAACGTCAAATTCTGCCTGGTCCCAAAAATGGCAGAATGAGACAACCGAACCAGAAAATTTTGCTTATTTGTTGGCCGGCAATGTGGTGGATGGCAAAACCGGCACCTTTCCTGAGAACCTGACAACCAATGAAAGCAAACCCGTTTTGATTGTTCCGGGGAAGGCTGAATGGGCAAACGGGAGCCGAAAGGGGAAAGATTTCATTAAACAACTACCGTCAAATTTCTCTGAAAAGTTTAAAAACCCCGTTCATTTTATCGATGATGCTTGTCCGGGCCCAGAAGAAATTATTCTGACAGACTATCTGGTTGTGATCTTGATCGACACTTACTGGTGGGTTCACAAATTCGACAGGCGCTTCAGTAAATGTGGCATTGAAACTCCTGCTGATATACTCATGCAGACAGAAGATATTATCCGAAGGCATTATAACGACAAACACATAATTGTAGCTGGTCACCATTCCTTGAGGAGCCAGGGGAATACAAGCGGACACTTCTCATCCAGGCAGTGGTTACTGAAGGCGCCCTATACCTTCTTCCGGAAACTGCCCGGCTCAAGACGTGACAACCAGCATCCCGACTTTAAGGAGTTTCGCAAAGGGCTGCTATCCTTATTGAAAAAATACCCAGAACTGGTTTACGCCTCCGCCGGGGAAGCCAACCTCCAATATTTTCCTTATCATCAGACTCATTTTGTCATCTCCGGTTCCTGGCAAGACAGGGAGTATGTCCGTAAAAAACAACTTGCTTTCGGTTCAGATGAAAACGGTTACGCCAGACTGGACTTCTCTTCCAGCGGAGAATGTTCCCTTTCCTTCGTCAGCAAAGAATCGGTCCTGTTCAAAAAAACAATTTATCACAAAAAGCTGGCTGCGGTAACTCCTGGAATTACGTTGTCCGGAGAACTACCGGACAGCATTATGGCAGTTGCAAGCTATCGCTACAGTATTACTGGACGTGGATATAAATGGTTGGGGAAAAACTATCGCAATATTTGGGAAACCCCGGTAAAAGTACCAGTGTTTAACCTAGGTGAGGAAAATGGAGGTTTGCATATTCTAAAACGTGGCGGCGGGCAACAAACCTATTCTTTAAGAATGGAAGACAACAAGGGAAAGCAATATGTTTTACGTTCCATTGACAAGCAGGTGGAAGGAGCCATGCCTAATGCCCTGCTAAACACCTTTGCTGTGGATCTGGTACAGGACCAGGTCTCGGCTTCCAATCCTTATGCAGCCCCGGTGGTAGCTGCACTTGCCGGATACTCCGGTATCGTTCATGTTAATCCCCGGGTGGTTTATGTTCACGATGATCCCCGTCTGGGGATTTACCAAAGAGATGTGGCCGGGCGCCTCTTCATTTTTGAAGAACGCCCCGATGGAGAGTGCAGTCACATGACCACTTTGGGAAGACCTCAAAATATCATCTCCACAGAAAAAGTGATAGAAAAAATTACTTACTCACCATATCATTACGTAGATGTTGGCGCAGTACTGCGTGCCCGGTTATTCGATATTGTGATCAACGATTGGGACCGCCACGATGACCAGTGGCGCTGGGCCGGGTTCAGCCATAACCGAGAAACGGCCTATACTCCTATTCCACGCGACCGTGACCAGGCATTTTTTGTAAATAACGGTATCCTGCCCTGGATAGCTTCTCGTAAATGGCTGTTACCAAAAATACAAGGCTTTACTGAGTTTACCCAAAACATGGAGGGACAATCATTCAATGCCCGCTTCTTCGACCGGACTTTTCTCTCCTCTGCCAACTGGGATGATTGGCTCCGCCAGACCGACTCATTAAAAACCCGGCTTACCCCCTCCAAAATCGATTCGGCCATGTATCTTTTCCCGAAAGAGATCTATCCTTTATGTGGCCCGGAAACCAAACGCATAATGATGGAAAGAATTAAAAACCTGGAGCCAATGGCCCGAAAACTTTACCTTTCTCTTGCAAAGGAGGTAAGTGTTGCCGGTACCAGAGAACCCGATTTTTTCGAAATAAAAAGCTCTGACGATACAACAGTCACCATTTCAGTATACCACCTCAATAAAGACGGTGAAAAGGGACGGCTCTTTTTTCACCGTCAATTTTTTGCTTCAGAAACCCGAATGATTCTCCTTTATGGACTGGAGGGAGAAGATATTTTTGAACTGACCGGTAACAGGATCGGCAAAATTGCAATAACTATTATCGGCGGAAAGGGAAGAGACAAAATAAAAGCAAAAGAAAAATTTTACATGGACAATATCGTAATTTACGATGATATTGACACGGAGGTAGCTCCGGAAATTAGAAAAAAACTGAAAAGCCGTTACGATCAACATGCTTTAGAATATAACCGGGAAAACTTCAAATATGATATTATTTATCCAGGTATTTATTCCGGATACACCCCAGATGACGGAATATTCCTGGGAGGCGGTCCAATTTTCACCAAATATTCACGTTACCAGCAACAACGCTACGAAATGATGGGAAATTATGCATCTGCCACCAACGCTTATAACCTTCGGTTCAAAGTACAAAAAAATTATCCGCTCAAACGCATGCTCCTTGACTTTAATGTTGATTACAGTTCTCCAGGGTATGTTGGCAATTTTGTGGGGATGGGAAACGTAACCCGCTGGGATCCTTCGAAACCGGAAGGATACTACAGGCTGCGAATGAGCCGTTCAGTACTGCGGACCGGCTTTGTCAGATGGCTGGATCCTAACCAGCTCCATCAAGCCGGAGTCAGTCTTTCTTTTAACCATACCGGTACAGAGAAAACAAAAGGGCGATATGTTTCCCTTCCGGGGAACGGGTTGGATGAGAATGACCTGTCCTCTCATTTTTATACAGGTATTCACTTAAACTACAAATTCGACACCTCGAATAGAACGGACAGGAAACCTGAAGAAAAATTTGCAGGGAGCAGCTCTTTTCCCACACGGGGCATGAAGCTGGAAACGGCTGCAAATTATTTTACAGGGATAAATAAACATACCGGAAATTTTTTAAAAGTTTCTGCCGACTGGATGACCTATTTGAGTTTTTCGCAACGCCCCCGCGTCATTTATGTTCTTCGGCTGGGAGGAGAAAAAATTGTCGGTAATTATCCTTTTCATGAAGCAGCCAAATTAGGCGGTAAAGAAAATCTTAAAGGCTACCGTGAAACCCGGTATTACGGCGATGCCTCAATTTATCTGAATGCTCTGATGCGGATCAGGATGAAGCAGTTTCAAACCTATTTGGTGAATGGTACAGCCGGTGTCTTGTTTTTCAATGATACCGGCCGGGTTTGGCTGAAAGGTGAAGAATCCAAACGATGGCACAATGGTGCTGGCCTGGGTCTTTGGATTTCGCCTTTTGACACAGCAGTTTTAAGTGCATCATTATCCTCTGGAAACGATGGCAAGCTTTTCAACTTTTCTCTAAATTATCATTTTTAAAAATGCTGAAGTACTGTATTTCATTGCTATTTATTGTTGGCCTGCCCGACTTGGTTTCGTCTGCTGTTCCGAAAATCTTCCTGATCAGGCATGCCGAAGTTAATCTGGGAAAACCCGGATGGGGTACTACCCGAGATGCTGCACAATACAAAAAAGAATATAACTTTGCCCCGGTTAAACGGTTCGCCCCTGATAAAATATTGAAGAAAATTGATGATTTCGAACTAATCGACACAATATTTTGCAGTCCGCAATCAAGGGCAACCGAAACAACAAAATCAATTTTCAGTGACCGGATCACGCTCCTGACAGATAGCGCACTCGCTGAATTTGATTACCCGGTAATTAGATTTCCTGTTTTGCAACTTCCTGTAAAAACATGGCTTCTGCTTTCGCGTGCGAGTTGGTCACTCAACCTGAACAACAGGGAGGGAGCCTTTTATAAACAACGCAAAGAAGAGCTAGAGGTATTCTCACATAACCTGGTGCGTTTTGCAAACCATCATGGCATGGTAGTGGTGGTAGCCCACGGAATGGTAAACCGGGAGCTGATTAAAATATTGAAAAAAAATGGATGGAGATTGTGTAGTCCCGGCTATGCCTGTTATGAAAACTTGTCGGTAAATTGCTTGAAAAAAGAATTAAATTAATGGGCTATAAATCATCTCAGACTAAATTAGCAACATTTTAAACATTACAAATAATACCAATTATCAAACAAAAAGAAGATGGATAAGCAAACAGAAAGACAACAGGAGATAATCGAAGCAGCCCTCAATTTAATAAATGAAAAAGGCATTCAAGGATTAACTATAAAAAACCTTTCAAAGAAACTGGGTATCACCGAACCTGCCATTTACAGACATTTTGACAATAAAATCCACATATTACTGACTGTCCTCGATCTGCTGAAATACAACAGCGAAAAAATATTCGAATCAGAATGGAATACGGAAAAAAATGCTGTCAGAAAAATTGAACGGGTATTTGAAAAACATTTCAAGTCGTTTTCTGATATGCCTCCGCTGGCTGCTGTGATTTTTTCAGAAGAAATGTTTCGAAATGAAAAAAAACTTGTGGACAAAGTTTCAGAGATCATTGAACACAACAATTTGGTATTGCTAACCATTCTTAAAGAAGGGCAACAGAACAATGAAATCAGAAACGATTTGGACACCAGCCACCTGGCTATTATAATTATGGGTTCTTTACGGTTATTTGTAAAAAAATGGCTCTTCTCCGGCTTTTCTTTTGATTTACAGTCTGAAGGGGAAAAATTAATTACATCGGTTAAAATTTTAATCGCAAAATAACAGCAAAACTCATAGATTTAAAGCGCATACTTATCTCAACCCCCAATATCAAATCTAAAAATCTGTGATATTTCAGTTATCTCTATGCATTAAAGTCGTTATACTTTAATTTGCTATACTTCATGAATAGATAACAGATAAAATGGCATTTGCCACACAAGCCCATTTCCATACCTGGAACATCTTTCGTTAAAACATCCCAACTCTAAGGAATTATGCTTGCATAAGTGCAACAACCTATTCCAAACGATATTTATAAAGGTATTCTGCCTTACAGCCAACGGACAGAAAGAATTCATACACTTTGCGGTAAACGATTTTATAGAACCACACTCCTTCTTTCCTGCAAGCTAATCTTATCACTTTGAATATCAACAAATAACCTACACAAAACAAAAATCCTGATGAAAAAAGGATGGCAGTTCACCCTGAAAAAACTGAAATATTGACAAAAAAATCAAGAAATATTGCATGTTAGTAAATATTAACTAACTTTGTTTTGATTTAAAAACAATTAAAGACATGGATTCCATAACAGAAACAATTATTGAAGCAGCCGGGAAAGCAATATTTTCCTACGGGATAAGAAATTTCACCATCGAATCTCTTGCCGGCCGTCCTGAAATAAAAGGGACTGGCTTACCTCCCCACATACAGCAAAAGGAAGATGTTTTTGTTTTGCTACTAATCAAATTTGAATACGAATTACACAAAATGGTCGACAGTATCAGAGGCCAAGCGTTGTCTCCTGCCCTTGAAATTGAATCTCTTTTCAGGAACCTGTCCGGCATGTTCAGGGAGAAGCCCTATTACCTGGCAATAATATTTGACAGTGAATTAAAAGAACAGAATAAAAAAACAAAAGAGATCATCGCCCGGATAAAAGGCAGAGCTGAAAACTATTTAACGGCCCTTATCGACCGGGGGAAAAAAGAAAAAGCCTTTCTGACCGCAGAAAACACTAAAACCCTGACGAATCACATCCTGAACAGTTTTCGTTTTTTGATGAACGACTTACTCCTGTATGCAGAGCTATCAAAAAACTTAAAAATGTTAAAGCCATACAAAAATTAAGAAACTGATAATCTGACAACAGAATATGAAAAGGCTTACAAAAAAAACAATTAAAGAAGAGTATCTCAAAATCTTTTTTATAGGAATATTATCCGTTGCGAGTAATATTTCACCGGCTCAGACCTGGTCGCTCCAGCAGTGCATAGACACTGCCCTGGTACACAACAAGCAACTTACAATGAGCAAAAATAATATTTCACTGGCTCAGCAAAAACAGCAGGAGTCAAAGGCCAACCTGATACCCAAAATCAACATAACGGCAGATTATAAATATTTTGTCGACCTGCCTTATCAACTGATGCCCCAGTCGGCCTTTGGAGGGCCCGAAGGAGTCTTTAAGGAAATGCAGTTTGGGGTTCCTCATAACATAGGGGCAAACATTCAAATTACCATGCCATTGTACAATCCGCAGGTTTATGGTGCGATTCAAAGCACCAAAATTATCTCAGAGCTAAATCAACTTCAATATAAAAAAACAGAGGAACAACTCTTTTTTGAAATTTCCAACCTGTATTATAATGTTCAGATATTGCAACACCAGTTAAAATTTACAGAAGGCAACCTGGCAAACACAGGTAAGCTACTCAAAAATATGGAATTGCTCCATGAACAGTTAATGGTAAAACAAAGCGATGTGGATAAAGTGCAGTTACAAAAAGAACAGTTAACAACCAGTCACAAACTTATTGTAGCCAATTTGGAACAGGTTATGAATTCCCTGAAATTCACAATGGGAATCTCTATCTATCAAAACATCGCAATTGACTCGATGATACAATATCAGGAAAACAGGGAGTACCATGTCCTACCGATAGTTGACTTACAAATAGCCAATACACAAAGCCGGCTTTTAACAAGCGAGTTATCTACACTGAAAAACTCCAAGTTTCCGACATTGTCTCTTTATGGAAGCTATGGGCAAAACGGATTCGGGTATGATGAAAAACCCAATGACTTTCTTAAATTTTTTCCTGTAAGTTTTGCAGGGCTCCAGATTTCATATCCTTTGTTTAACGGTACTATTACGAAAAGAAAAATCGGTCAGAAAAAGATAGAGATTGAAAACAGCAGGCTACAGACAGACCTGGTCACGGAGCAAAACCACATGATGACCGACAACGCCAAACACCGCAAAACAATCACACAGGAAACTATCAAAAATACCTTGTCTCAAATTGACCTGGCAACAAAAGTATTTGAACAGACCTTGTTACAGCAGAAAGAAGGAACTGCCGGATTAACTGAGGTATTGTTGGCCGACAGTGCACTCCGTGAAGCCCAGCAAAACTACTTGTCAGCAATAGTTGACTATCTCAGGGCCGATCTGGAACTTAAAAAACTAACCGGAAATATTTCACTAACAAAATAGAAAGACCATGTGGAAAAAAATCATTTATACAACTATCATACTGATACTGATAGTGTTTACGGCAATACGCCTTAAAAAAAACAAGGAAATCAGTCAGGAAAGGGTGTACCGCTATGAAAAAGAAAAACCGATTAGCGTTCAAACCATCATTTTAAAGAAAGAGCCTCTCGGAAATGATTATTCCTATTCAGGCACATTCGAGCCCAACAAGGAAACAAAGATCAGTTCAGATATCCAGGGCAAAGTTAATGCAGTATTGGTGGAATCCGGAAGCGTAGTACACAAAGGACAAACATTAATCCGGCTCGACAATTCCCTTTTGAAACTTCAACTGCAAAACATTGAAGTACAGATTGAAGGATTGGAGGCTGACGTAAAACGATATACTGTGCTGGCAAAAGCGGATGCCATCCAGGGAATTCAACTGGAAAAAGCAGAGTTGGGCTTAAAGTCAGCCCGGATCCAAAGGGCTACTCTTATGGAACAGATTGATAAAACAGAAATCAGATCGCCTTTTAATGGCATTGTTACCGCAAAACTAACCGAAGAAGGCGCCTTTGCCGCCCCGGGAGTCCCCTTGATGCAAATTACAGATATTTCGACTCTGAAATTTACACTCAATGTTCCAGAGAACAAGGTGATTCAATTTAATGACAGCAAAGAAGGTCAGGTGACTACCGATGTTTACCCCAACTTTACATTGCCGGCAAAAGTGAGCATGGTCGGAAGCAAGGCAAATACGGGAAATAGCTATCCGGTTCAGTTTGTTGTAAGCAATACACCCGATTTAAAAATCAAATCGGGAATGTTCGGAAAGGTGAGAATCAAAACCGATACAGAAGAAGGGGAACAGATTATTATCCCTGCTTCTGCAGTTGTTGGCACCAATATTCAGCCGCAGGTCTATATTGTAAAAAGCGGACAAGCTATTCTACAAGACGTTATCATTTCAAAAAGAACCGGCAATAAGCTCATCATATCAAATGGATTAAACGAAGGAGACGAAATTGTCACCAACGGTTTTATCAACCTTTTTGACGGGGCAAGGGTAAACATCAAATAATTTGCAAACATGAATATTACAGAAATCTCCATCAAACGGCCATCGCTGATAATCGTACTCTTTGGTATTTTCGCACTAATGGGTACAATAGGCTATATCAACCTGAGCTACGAGTTGTTACCCGATTTTAACCAGCCGGTAGTAGTGATCAAAACCATGTATCCGGGCGCCGAATCTCAGGAGGTTGAAACATCTGTTTCGAGAAAAATTGAAGATGCTTTGTCGAACCTCGAAGGAGTCGATTACCTGGAGACCAAATCAATGCCGAATGCTTCAGTAATCATTGCCAACCTGAAATACGGCATTAATGTCGACAAAGCCATGCAGGATGCTCAGCGATACATCGACAACATTATAAAAGACCTGCCCGACGATGTACAAAGCCCGGTAATGAGCAAAGTATCACCCAACGATTTGCCCATTATATCCATCAGCGCAACCAGTAATCTACCGTCAACCAGCTTTTACCAGAAAATGAAAGATGATTTTCTGCCACAAATCCAGCAGCTGAAAGGTGTTGCCGAGATTACCGTGCTCGGGGGCGAAGAACGCGAAATCCAGGTACAGGTAGATCAGGAAAAACTGAAGTTATATAAAGTCTCCCTTCCCCAGGTTGTAGACGCAGTTAACCGCTCCGGAATCGATTTGCCGGCCGGTAAAGTCCAGTCTGAAAAAGAAAACAATGCCGTGCGCCTAACCGGGAAATTTGCCTCTGTGGAAGATATTATGAATGTGCAGGTGGCAATGCCTGTCCCCGGAAGCCCCGTTTATGTAAAAGACGTCGCCAGTATTGTCGATGGGGTAAAAGAAATCTCCTCCATAAGTCGTTACAATGGGAAAAACGGAATTGGACTTTTGCTGAAAAAACAAGGCGATGCAAACGCAGTCGATGTTTCGGAGTTGGTACGTGAAAAGCTGAAATCCATCGAAGAAAAAAACAAAGCCGACGATATAAAATTTATTATTGCAGATGACTCCACCGACAATACTATTGCAGCAGTAAACTCGGTTGTCCACGATTTGATATTGGCAGTAATCCTGGTTTCGCTTGTCATGCTTTTATTTTTAAGAAGCTATCGGAATTCGGTTATTGTGCTGATTTCAATCCCTACATCTCTGATCACTGCTTTTGCTGTAATGTGGCTTCTTGGCTATACCCTGAACCTGATGACCTTGCTCGCCATGTCTTTAATTATCGGGATACTGGTTGACGACTCTATTGTAATACTGGAAAACATACAGCGCCACCTGGATATGGGAAAAGAAAAACGAACCGCATCATTGGAAGGCCGCATGGAAATTGGGTTCTCGGCGCTTTCCATCACCTTGGTCGATGTGGTGGTTTTCCTGCCCATTTTGTTTTTACAGGTTTTTGTGGCCGATATGCTTAAGCAGTTTTCCGTAGTCGTCGTGACTTCAACTCTCACCAGTTTGCTGGTGGGTTTTACACTGACTCCCTGGCTGACTTCACGCATCGGAAAAAAAGATGATCTGAAGCCCACCAACGCCTTTAACCGCTTCCTGCTTTGGTTTGAACAACAGCTTGAGACTTTTATTCAATGGTATGGACAACAGCTGGAATGGGTGCTAAGCCACAAGGCCGCTTTTACTGCCATTATTCTGCTGCTTTTTTTAATCACCTTTGGAATTATGAAGCATGGTATCATCGGGAAAGAGATGATGTCAACCGGAGACCAGGGAAAGTTCAGACTAAACCTGGAGTACGACAAAATCACGACCGTCCAGCAGAACAATATCGTTTCGCAACAGGTTGAAAATTTCATCCTCCAACACCCTGAAGTTTCTTCCCTTTTCAGCAATATTGCCGGTCCAAGCACGGGAATTGGAAGTTTGGGAGTAGGTTCTGCAAACAAATCTGAATTCACCATACAGTTGAAACCGGAATCGGAAAGGGGCATTAAAACCGAAGCTTTTATGAAAAACTTACGCAATGAGTTGGAAGCCGAGTTCCCGGGTATTAACTTTTCGATGGCTGTCCTTGGATTACTTCCCAAATCGGCGCCTATAAAAATCACGCTGAGCGGTGAAGATTTGGACCTTGTGTTGAAAACCTCAGAAAAACTGAAAGAGGCTGTCAAACAAATCCCTGGCGCCGATAACGTTCAACTATCGGTTGAAGAAGGAAATCCGGAATATAAGGTGGTACCTGATAAAGACAAGATGCAAAAGCTGGGATTGACCACTGCGTATACCGGATTGAACCTGAGGACCGCTTTTACCGGAAATGACGAAGCCTCGCTAACTGAACAAGGCACCGAATATCCGGTAAGAATATGGCTGGATAATTTCAACCGGAGAAACTTTGAAGATGTACAGCGCCTGGCAGTTGTGAATCCGATGAATATACCGGTTGAAGTGTCCCAGTTTGCTGAAGTTTTTCCGGATAATTCGCCGTCGATGCTCGAACGCCTCGATCGGCAGGCATCGGTAACATTGACGGCCGAATCGTTTGGACGCCCTTCCGGTTCACTGGCTGGTGAGGTAATCACCTATCTGGAAGCCCATCCGTTACCCGACAACATAAAATTAACCTGGGGTGCAGATATTAAAACACAAAATGAAAGTTTCGGGGCTTTAGGTTCTGTTTTACTGATCTCTTTCATCCTGATCTATCTGATAATGGTTGCGCTTTACGATAGTTTTATCTATCCGTTTGTGGCCTTGTTCGGAATCCCGGTAGCCGCTATCGGTGCATTTCTGGCCCTTAACCTGACGGCAAACGACATAACCTTGTTTGCACTGCTCGGACTGATTATGCTCATGGGCCTGGTTACAAAAAACGCTATACTGATCGTCGACTTTACCAACCAGCTAAAAGCCAAGGGCAAACATTACAAAGAAGCATTGGTAATTGCCGGAAAAGAGCGTATGCGCCCCATTTTAATGACAACTCTGGCAATGGCTATTGGCATGTTGCCCATTGCCCTTGCCAAGGGAACTGCCAGCGAATGGAAAAACGGGCTGGCCTGGGTAATCATTGGCGGTTTACTTTCCTCGCTGATCCTTACAGTGTATCTGGTTCCTGTGGTTTATTATGTCGTTGACAGTATAAAGGAAAAGAGAGCAAAAAGAAAAAAAATTCTGGAGTAAATCGTGATCTGAAAGTAATGTACAACACTTCACTTCAGCAATTGATGAAAACGAAACTGATATTTGTCCTGGCAATACTACTACAGCATCTTTCAGGGCTGGCGCAAAAAACAACAGAATCTCCTAAAAATCAGCTGATAATTATTGCCCAGGCAAACCAAGGGAACAGTTATATCACCTTTCCCACCGATATCGGAAACATCAGTCCGCTTTGGTTTGAAGGGAACCTGATCCCGAATTTTTACATCAGGCAAAGCCAAAATTCCCGGTTAATAGGAGTTTTGACTCCACAAATTATCATCCGCATGTATCAGGAAGAATCTTTCCCAATCCGTACTCCCAGTTACATGCCGCAGATCACCCTACATTATTTTTTAAAAAAAGGAAAAAACCAGCACGCTTCCAGCATGTACGGGCGGTTAACCCACCATTCGAATGGACAGGATGGTCCTTTTTTTCAGGAAGATGGCAGCCTAAATTTAAAATCAGGTGATTTTGCAACCAATTTTTTTGAACTTGGTTTTATTTCAACCCTTTTCAACTCTCGCCTCAATGCTTATAAGTTTTTTAAAACATCTTTTGAAATTCATCCCAAAAAAATGATCCAAAAAGAGCTTCATGGAATTTACAGCAGATACAGGTGGCACAACACTTTTTCTGTTTTCAAACTTCCGCCGGTTGAAAACCAGTCGGTCAAAAAGAAACCAACTTTTTCAATAAAAGGGGAAACAACCTGGATGTTTGGAAACTACAACAGTTTGAAAAACATCTCGTCCGACCGGTTGAACTTAAGATTCACATTTTATTATCACCCCTCTTTTTTTGAAGACATTGGCCTGTTCGCCCAATTCTACCACGGTTCAGATTATTACAACATGCAGTTCGATCAGATTTTAAACGTCCTAAGGTTTGGGATTATGACCGAAAAGTTAAGATTCTGACGATTCTATAACAAAATTTTCGAATATATATTTGAGCAAAAATGATCAGCAACCACACAAAAACTGAAATTAAAATCTTAGGTGCGGCAAATGATGTTTTTCTCCGATACGGCTTTCATGGCGCTACGCTCAAACAAATCGCCATTAATGCCGGCGTAAACAAGTCTGCAATACATTATTATTTTCGCTCAAAAGAGATTCTGTATTCTAAAATCATCAAAAACACCATTGACTTTATTGTTTCTTCAGATTTTACAGATAATGAAGTTCAAAAAGAGTATAAAAGGATCAGATGGTTTTTGTCAACCGAACTGTACAACAACTTCAATTTGTTTTCAGACACAATCAAACGCCTCTATCCCGTTGATTTTGAGTTCAAAAAACATTATATTGAAAAATGGCTGGAGTATACTTCAATTTACAATCCAATGCCATCTTTTGAATAAATGCTGATGATGAACAGGAAATTAAGAAAAGCGCCTCCGGAAGTGAATCCTGGAGGCGCTTTTCTGTATTCCCCGTAACAGTATCAGTGTGTTTCTGTTCCGTTCAGCAAATTGTCGCTGAGGGCCTGCAAGGTCATTTTCTTGTGAGCGGTCGGCACCAGGACCGAAATATTGTACCTGCTTCCGCCATACGAAATCATACGGATCGGAATTCCGTCGAGGGCGTGGAAAACACGCGACGCAAAACCGCTCTCCTCCCGGATGATATCGCCCACAATACAGACAATACTCATATTTTCATCAACTTCCACATCGCCAAAATGGTGTAGCTCCTCGCGGATCGCCGACAAATGTTTCGTGGTGTCGATCGTCAGCGAAACGGCCACTTCCGAGGTGGAAATCATATCGATAGGCGTTTTGTACCGCTCAAAAACTTCGAAAACTTTTTTCAGGAACCCGTAAGCCATCAGCATTCGTCCCGAGCGGATTTTAATGGCGGTGATCCCATCTTTGGCCGCTACGGCCTTGATGCCGGTACCGTCAGATTTGGCAGTAATCAGGGTCCCGCTGTCAGCAGGGTTCATCGTATTTTTCAGCCGCACCGGGATATTCTGCACCCGGGCCGGAAAAACGGTTTGCGGATGGAGAATCCGTGCTCCGAAATAGGCCAGCTCGGCAGCCTCGTTGAACGAAAGTTGTTCAATTTTCCGGGTGTTGCTCACATAGCGCGGATCGTTGTTGTGAAACCCGTCGATGTCGGTCCAGATCTGGATCTCTTCCGAATCGAGGGCCGCGCCGATCAGCGAAGCCGAGTAGTCGCTTCCGCCGCGCTGCAGATTGTCAATCTCCCCATCAGCATTCCGGCAGATAAATCCCTGGGTGATATAATAGTCGGCCGGCGGCACCGCGCCCATCACAGCCGCAATTTTCTTGCGGGTGAGAGGCAGGTCGGCAGCTTTTTCAGCATCGATACGCATAAAATCGAGCGCCGGCAGCAATTCGGTTTTAAAACCGTTCTCCTTCATCAGCAGGGTGAACAACTGGGTTGAGATCAACTCTCCCTGGGCCACAATCACCTTCTCCTCCTTTTCGGTAAAAGATTGGGGATCAAACGAACGCAGGAGTGTAAAAACCTCCTCAATAACCGCCTGCCCCTTTTGTTTCAGCTCAGCAGTGGTTAAAAGTTCGTCCACTACTTTTTCGTATTTCTTTTCCAGCTGGTCAACCAGATCCAGGGCAGCTTTCTGATTGTTGTTGTAGAGCTGTCCGGCAATTTCAACCAGTGAATTGGTAGTTCCCGACATGGCCGACAAGACCACCGTCTTTTTCTTTCCGTCGGTAATGATCCGCATCACCGCGCGCATATTTTCCGGCGAACCAACCGAGGTACCGCCAAATTTCAAAACCTTCATTTTAGATTTCCTCGCTGACTGTTAATATTCTGCAAATATGAAAAAAATCTTCTGATAGAAGTTTGACCGAATCGTTGACTCTTTTTCCGAAAACCGGCTGAAATTGAATCAAAAAGAGCCTCAGTAAACCTTTTGCAGGAACAGACCGTTATCTGACCGGGCTGCAAAAAAATACATTTTCTTCATATTTGCTTAATATATAGAGTCGTTTTTTCCTTAGAAACATTTTAAATTACCTAATTTAGGCTGCCAGCTTGTTGAAGAATTGGGCTCGCGGGCTACCTTTGTGCCGGTAAAAGCCAAAATTGAAACAAATAAAAAATTACCATTTTATGAGCAAGTTTTTATCTGCGTCGATTGGCCGGAAATTTTTGATGAGCGTAACTGGTATTTTCCTGATGCTCTTCATTGCCGTGCATTTGACCATTAATTTGTTGTTGATTTTTGACGACAGCGGCGAACTTTTTAACAAAGGCGCCCATTTTATGGCCACCAACCCGGCTGTAAAAATTATGGAACCCATCCTGGGCCTCGGTTTTCTGATCCATATCATCTGGTCGTTCATCATTTCGTACCAGAACTGGAGAGCCCGCCCGGTGAAGTACCAAAAACAGGACCTGTCAAATGCAAGTTCGTGGTCGTCGCGCAACATGCTGATTTTAGGAGCTTTGGTACTGGTTTTCTTAGTAGTGCATCTCATTAACTTCTACTGGGTGATTAAGTTTGCCCCGGAGACCATGCAAACCGCAACGGTTGGAGGCATCCAAATGGAAGACACCTACACCCTGGTGGCCAGCCTGTTCAAATCCAGCATTTTGTACGACGCCATTTATGTATTGGGCGGTATTTTGCTGGGGCTGCACCTGACGCACGGCTTCTGGTCGGCGTTCCAAACCCTGGGCTTAAACAACAAAATCTGGCAGAGCCGCCTGCAGTGGGTTGCACGCGTGTATGCCATTGTGGTAGCCGTTGGTTTTTCCATTATTCCCCTCTATTTCCTCATTAAATTTTAACCGTAAAACGATTTGGTAATGAGTATTCTTGATTCAAAAATCCCGGAAGGCCCGTTGGCCGAAAAATGGGAAAGACATAAAGCCGCTATCCGGGTGGTAAGCCCGGCCAATAAGCGGAAACTGGAGATTATTGTGGTCGGAACCGGTTTGGGCGGCGCCTCAGCTGCTGCCTCGCTGGCCGAACTGGGCTACAAAGTAAAAGCATTCTGCTACCAGGACAGCCCCCGCCG
>JARKOX010000124.1 GCA_029975525.1 Prolixibacteraceae bacterium
GGAAGTAGCCGTATTTTGAGTCCAGATAGCACTGGAGCTATATTCGTCAGCCCATGGGCCAAAGGTGAAGAAGTTGCCATAAGAATATCCGCTGCCGTATCCGAAAAAAAAGGCGGTATATGCTCCCTGTGCAAATAAACACATGTTGCCTTCGCTCGTCCAGAAGTTAGACTCATCGAACGTGTCCAGATTCTTACGGTCCAAGTAATCCTCGCAGCTTGAAAAGCTGAGTAATACTGTGATTAATAGGAATATATTTTTTTTCATAGTTTGTTTTTTTAGAATTCGAGTTGGATACCAAATGAGACGGTTCTCCGGTAGGGATAACTACGTCCGAAGGAACGTGAGTCAGCAGAAGTTGTAGTAGTCCAGTCGATTTCCGGGTCAATCGGAATATCTCCCAATTTGTCAAATTCGAAGAGGTTTTCACCATCGAAGTAAATACGTACCTTTTGAATATTTACTTTTTTAACCAGCTGGTTGGGCAGGGTGTAGCCCACACTCAGGTTTTTCAATCGCAAGTAGGCAACGTTGAGCAGATACCGGTCATTTACCAAATAGTTCCATTTTGCCGTTTGGCTGTGTTCCATTGGCCTTGGGTAAAATGCACCGGTGTTGTCCTTCGTCCAGTAGTCAAGCGTATGGGCATAGTTTGCTTCGGCACCATAATACCCCGGCAAGACCATGTTTCCGGTAGCCCAGATGCTGCGTTTACCTACTCCCTGGAAGAAAAATCCTACGTCAAAGCCTTTCCAGTCGGCATCAACCCGAAAACCATACTGATATCGTGGCGTAGTGTTTCCGATCACAGTTCTGTCGCCCGGATCCCCAACTGTGTTGGAGCCGTAGTTAATCTCTCCGTTTCCATCCAGGTCTTTAAACCTAACATCTCCGGGGCCGTATTTGAAAAGGCCGGATTCCAGGATGTACTGGTTGGCAACCTTTTCTGCCATTGTGTTTTTTTGTTGTCCGTTGTGTAAGGTTGTTTGTTTGATTACTCCATTTTCCCATACAAAATCTTTTTCCTGGAACAGTCCTTCCGTTTTGTATCCCCATATTTCACCCAGAACTTTGTTTTTATAGTAGGCGGCGCTGTTGCTCGGGTCATTGGCCGAAGGATATTTCGTAACTACCGTTTTAAAATCGGTAAACTGTCCGGATAGTATGATATGTAGGCCGTTGTTAAAAGTGTGATTGTAGTCTACTGCAATTTCAACACCATTGGTGGTCAATTCCCCATAGTTTCTTCTTGGGGCGCTGGCTCCAACTGTTGAAGGGATAGTCTCACCCGGCGAGAGCATGTCAGAAGTTATTCTTTTATACCAATCGAAGGTGACCCCGATTTTGTCGGCCCAAAATCTGGCGTCGGCGCCAATATCAATTGTAGAAACAGTCTCCCAGGTCAGGCTGGGGTCAACCAGGGCTGGTGCCGAAGCAATGTAAGGAACAAAGTTGTTCGCGATCAGCCAGTAGTTGCCTGCGATTAAAGGACTGGTAACGCTTAATGTCGAAATGTAGGCGTTCAGCGGCACATCCTGGTTCCCGATTTCCCCATAAGATCCGCGGAGTTTTAGCGTGCTGAGTATAGGTTTTAATGGCGACATCCAGGCCTCTTCGGTTATCCGCCAGGCGGCTGAAGCAGAGGGGAAGAATCCCCAACGTTTTCCTTTTGCAAATTTTGAAGAACCGTCGTAACGTCCATTAACTTCAAAAAGATAACGATCTTTGTAAGAGTAGTTTATTCGTCCAAAAAAACCAGCGACTGACCACCAGGAGTGGTTAGAGGTGGCAGACTGGTCGCCGCCGGCCAGATTAACTTCTCCATTGTCAAAATCAAAGACTCCGTTCTTTTTTGCTGACAGATAGATGTATTCGGCGTCTTC
>JARKOX010000129.1 GCA_029975525.1 Prolixibacteraceae bacterium
CGAAGGCGTGAAGTGTCGTTCATTTTTTTGCTTTGGCTGACAAAACAACAAATATAACCGAAAACAGTTTGGTCGGTCAAAATAGGAAGGCTCCCGGAAAAAATCACAGGAACATTTAATATTTTGCTGTTTCAGGAGATAGCCTGCTGAAAATAATGATTTCTGAACGAAAACTTCCAAAGAAAAAGGGTGACGAATTTTGAGTCTCCGTCGCCCTTCTACCGTAAATGTCCGGCGAATCCGTTCTCCGGCAGCAGATAGCCCTTTTAGCGGGTAATGCCGGGCCAGTTGTCGGTGCGAAACGGGTTGGCCGGCAGACCTTCGCTGTTGTACAGGTTGATATCGTCGGGGTTGTCGGCCCAGCCGTAACGTACGGCAACCGGATTTTTCACCTGTTCGCAGGAGATCTCTACCTGGTTGTTTCCCAACAGGCGGGCCGGCGCCCAATAGAATTTTTTGTCCTCGCCGGCCAGCGTAAATCCTTTTAGATAGCCATATTTGTCTTGGGCCACCAGTCCGGCGGCAACCTGATCAAAAGTGACCACCGCCTTATTGTTGACAAATTGTACCGACCGGAACATGGGGCCGGCGCACACCACGTTTTGATGATAAGCTATTTTGAGCGCGTTGAGCGCCAGGCGTTTTCCGACCTCCTGCTTGTTGCGCGGATGGATGTCGTTGGCGTCACCGATGTCAATGGCCAGGGCCATGCCGGTGTTGGGCAGCGAGAGGGTCTGGGTTTGGGCTTCGCGCAGTTCGGCCCAGGTGCTTTCGCCAGGCGTCAGCGGAGCTTCGCGAAAGTTGGCCAGCGATACAAACAGGAACGGAAAGTCGCCCTCTCCCCAGTGCTGTCGCCAGTCGGTTATCAGCGAAGGAAACACCCGCCGGTACTGCTGGGCGCGGTCGGCATTCGACTCGCCCTGGTACCAGATTGCCCCTTTGATGGCATAGGGTACGATGGGGTTGATCATGGCGTTGAACAGAAGGGTGGGATAGGAGTTCGGCCCAACATTTACCGATTGGACCGAAGCTTTTGAAATGCGGAATTTCCAGTCGCCTGAAATATCGATCCGTTCCTTTCCGATCGCTAAAAACTGCTCTTCGGGGGCTCCCCACATCCCGCCGTTTCCGCCGGTGTCGTCCACCCGCACCACCAGCATGTTTTTCCCCGGTTTCAGGTATTTGGAGTCAATGGTGTAGATGCGGTTTTGGTCGTAGCTGTCGGTTTTGCCAATTTCGATACCATTCAGCCAGGTAATGTCCGTGTCGTCGATTTTACCCAGGTGCAGGGTGATGTTGCTTTGGGTTTGTTCTTCGCTGAGGTAAATCTCCTTGCGGTACCAGGCCACGCCGTCAATTTCGGCATACCCTTGTTCTTCCCATGCCTGGGGGGCAAAAATGGTTTTCCAGTCGCCATCATCCAGGTCGATGGCGCTCCACACCGGAACCCCGTTGACAATTCCCTGGTCTTCGGTCGGAGTTTTTCCTCCAAAGAGTTTTTTGATTTGTTCCATTTTTTGTTCGCGGTAGCGGGCCAGGTCCATTTCGCGGAGATCGTCGAGCAATTCGTTGAAGTCAGGGTCATTTTCAATGGTCTGGGAGCTGATCCAGGTTTCTGCAACGGTGCCGCCCCAGGCGGTTTGGATCAATCCCACCGGGACCTGAAGTTTCTGGTGCAGGTCGCGGCCAAAGAAGTATCCGACGGCCGAAAAGCTGCCAACGGTTTCGGGAGAGCAAACTTTCCATTCTCCAGCCGTGATATCGTTTTGCGGAAATTGTGCGACGGACAGCGGGACCTGGAAGAGCCGGATGTTGGGATAACCGGCGGCGCTGATTTCCATGTCGGCGTGGTTGCTTTGCGAAACACTCCATTGCATATTCGACTGTCCGGAGCAGACCCAAACTTCTCCGATCATAACGTCGTTGAACACGAGGGTGTTTTGTCCTTTTATGGTCAGGGTGAAAGGTCCGCCGTAGGATTGTGCCGGAAGCTTCACCTTAAAATTACCTTTCTGGTCGGCACGGGTCGAAACCGTTTTTCCTTTGAAAGTGACGGCAATCTTTTCGTTGGGCGACGCCCAGCCCCAAACGGGGATCTCCATACCCTGCTGCAGCACCATTCCGGAGCTGAATATGCGGGGGAGTTTTACATCGGCACG
>JARKOX010000144.1 GCA_029975525.1 Prolixibacteraceae bacterium
GCCTTTGTGGTTAAAAAGAATATATTGACAATTGAAAGAATCTTTGCAAATATGAAAAGTCAGACAATTATTGTTTTTATCGTTTTGTTATTTAATAATTTGGGTATTTCAACAGCCCAACCGGCACCGCCCGATTATTCCGATTTAAAATACTGGGCTGCTTCGCCTCACAAAGCCGACCCCGGCGACCAGGTTCCGGCTTTTCTGAAAGATGAAAAACAGGATTTATCAGCCGATGTTTTTTTTATTTATCCCACCATTTATGACAACGAATCAGATACAGCTTCGGCCAATGCCTGGCTCAACGACCAAAAGGTAAATACCGAAATAGACAATACCACCATTTTGTTGCAGGCCTCGGTTTTTAACGGAAGCTGCCGGGTTTTTGCCCCACGCTACCGGCAGGCCAATATGGAAGTGCTGTACAAACTCGGCACATCACCTGCCACTGCTGCACTTGACCTGGCTTATTCCGACCTGAAAATCGCGTTTGAATACTACCTGAAAAATGAAAACAAAGGTAGGCCAATTGTAATTGCCGGTCACAGCCAGGGAGCCTTGCATGCGGTGAGGTTGTTACAGGAGTTTTTTGATGGGAAACCGTTACAGAAACAACTGGTTTGCGCCTATATTCCGGGATTTCAGATAAAAAAGGAAGATTTTAAAACCATTCCTGCCAGTGAAAAACCTGGACAAACCGGCTGTTTTGCAGGCTGGCGAAGTTATCTGAAAGGCGAAATGCCCAAAAAAGTTGAACCTGAAAAAGACAATTCAATCTGTGTAAATCCGCTGACCTGGAACACTTCCACCGAGTGGGCTTCGCCGGCGTTGCACAAAGGAATCATGCTGGGATTTGAAAACATTGTCCCCAACACGCTTTCGGCAGGAATTGAGCCGGCAACAAAACTTCTCTGGGTCGATGTTCCGGAACCGCTGAAAGCTGCGCTTGAAAACAAAAAAGACCTTCATGTTTACGACATCAATCTTTTCTGGATGAATATCCGGGAAAATGTAAAACGGAGAATTGACGCCTACTTGAAACAATAAAATTTTGAACCGAAACGAATCTGTAACCTATGCGTGCATTCAGAAAAATCATTTCAGTAATCGCCTTGCTGGTATTAATTTTTTCGGCTGAAGCCAAACAGCCGTTTTACAACGTGCTGGATTATGGCGCAAAAGGCGACGGCAAAACCAATTGTACCAAAGCGATTAATGCCGCTATCGCAGCGGCTTCGAAAAAGGGGGGAGGAACGGTTTTTTTTCCGGCCGGCAATTTTTTGTCCTACACGATTCGCCTGAAAAGCAACATCACACTTCACCTCAGTCAGGGCGCTGTGTTGATTGGCGATCAGGAAAAAGATGGGGTGGGTTATGATTTGCCCGAAGAAGATGCCTGGTACAAAAAATTTCAGGATTTTGGCCACAGCTTCTGGCGCAACAGCCTGATTTACGGCGACAGTCTCCGCGATATTGCCATCGAAGGGCACGGCATGATCTGGGGGCGAGGCTTGTACACCTACGATAAACCCGAAATTAAAGGATCGGGAAACAAAGCCATCGGTTTGAAAAATTGCTTCAATGTGACGATCAGAGATATCTCCATTTTGCACGGCGGGCACTTTTGCATCCTGGCCACCGGCGTCGATAACCTGACCATCGATAATGTGCGGGTTGATGCCGACCGCGATGGTTTCGACATCGACTGCTGCAAAAATGTGCGGATTTCAAATTGTAACATCAATTCGCCCACCGACGACGGCCTTTGTCTGAAATCGTCGTTCGGACTGGGTTATGCCCGCGCCACGGAGAATGTGACGATTACCAACTGCCATATTTACGGATACGACCACGGAACCCTGATGGATGGCACCTTCAAAACCGATTTTAAGGATGAAACGCCCGACGCCAAACACAGCATTACCGGCCGCCTGAAACTGGGCACCGAATCGAATGGCGGGTTTAAAAATATCGCGGTCTCCAATTGTGTTTTCGAGCATTCGCGCGGCATTTGCATTGAAACAGCCGACGGCGGAAGAATTGAGGATATCGTCATGGATAACATTACGATGCGCGACATCACCGACACCCCGTTTTTTATCCGTCTGAATGCCCGGATGCGCGGCCCCGAAGGTACTCCGGTGGGGGTTTGCCGCCGGATAACGTTGAGCAACATCAATGTGTATGATGTGGGCGGACGGCCCAAATTTCCGGAAGTGGGAGCGGGCATGGTTATGGGAATTCCCGGCTATTACATCGAGGATGTGACCCTGAGCAACATCCGGATTTATTACCGGGCCGGTGCTTCGAAAGAGGCCGTCACCAAAGAAGTTCCGCAACATATCGATATGTATCCCGATCCGTACCGATGGCATTCGCTGCCGGCTTATGGCATGTATTTCAGGTACGTAAAAGGGTTGCGGGTCAACGATGTGGTTTTGCGGTACCTGAACCGCGACGAACGCCCGGCATTTGTGCTCGATGAGGTGCACAATGCCCGTTTTTACAATGTTGACGCTCAAAAGGGAGAGGGCGCACCGCAATTCATCTTAAAGAATGTTACCAACTTCTCGACCCGGGATGTGAGCGGAGTGCGTGATGGGCAAATAGAAAAAGCCGAAATGAAGGAGTTGTAAGTGATATTGCAGAGGTCAATTTTTAATGTTCTTTCTGCAAAATGACTGAAGTTTTTCAGGGGCGCTGAATGTATTTTTAAATTTCGCATTTTTAGAAACCAATAAACGGCTAACGCTTGAACTATAAATTAATACTGGGAATATTGATGTTGGGAAATTGCACCTCCACCCCAGGTTACTTCCTGGAGAAGCAGCTGACGTTCGACAGCACGAAAAATCACGATCTGGATAACAACGACAACTTTTCGCCCGACGGGAAGTGGCTGGTTTACGATACCCGCACCGACTCCGGCGGTATTGGC
>JARKOX010000159.1 GCA_029975525.1 Prolixibacteraceae bacterium
CTCGGCAAAAGTGGTAAAACCAAGGATATCAGGCAGGCTTCCGATATCGACCTCTCGGCGTTGTCGAAAACTGTCCGCAAATTTTACCTGTGTTACCCGAAAGAATTGGTGTTTAATTAATTTAAATCTATTTTTGCAACGCTAAAAAAATAACGAATGGAATTTAAGGCCGAAGACATTGCGAAGTTCCTCAATGGAGAAGTCGTTGGCAATCCGCAGGTTACTGTTAACAATGTTTCAAAAATAGAAGAGGGTAAAGCCGGCACCCTGGCGTTTTTAGCCAATCCAAAATACGAAAGTTATATTTATGAATCAGAAGCTTCGGTCATTCTGGTAAATAGCGATTTTTTTCCCAAACGGGAGGTAAAAGCAACCCTGATTAAGGTTGCCGACGCCTACCAGGCCTTTGCTTCCCTGCTTACCATGTACGAACAGGCCCGCGCCAATCTGCGCACGGGAATTGAACAGCCTTCGTTTGTTCATGAATCGGCGGTGATCGGTGAAAAAATATATGTAGGCGCGTTTGCGTACATCAGCCGCAATGTTCGGCTCGGCAACCGTGTGAAAATTTATCCGCAGGTTTTTGTGGGCGAAAATGTGGTAATTGGCGACGACACCATTTTATATCCGGGTGTTAAAATATATAATGATTGTAAAATTGGCTCGCGGTGCATCGTACATGCCGGAGCTGTCATCGGGGCCGACGGATTTGGGTTTGCCCCGCAGGATGACGGAAGCTACCGGAAAATTCCACAAATCGGAAATGTCATTCTCGAAGATGATGTGGAAGTAGGCGCCAACACCACCATCGACTGCAGTACAATGGGATCGACCATTATCCGGAAAGGAGTGAAGCTGGACAACCTGATCCAGATTGCTCACAACTGCGAGGTGGGAGAGAATACGGTAATTGCCGCCCAGGCCGGAATTGCCGGAAGTTCAAAAGTTGGGAAAAACTGCAGGCTTGGCGGCCAGGTAGGTATTGCTGGGCATCTGACCATCCGCGACAACGTGCAGATTGGCGCTCAAGCCGGAATTATGAAAGATGTCCAAAATGGCGAAATCCTTTTGGGGTCCCCCGCCGTCGACCTGAAACAGTCGATGCGCATCTCCGCCATCCTGAAAAACCTGCCGCAGCTCAGGCACGACCTGATGGAGCTGCAGCGGGACATGAAAAAAATTAGTGCTCAAAAAGCTGACGAATAATTCAAATATTTATGGCTGATAAACAAAGGACTTTAGCCAGCGCTTTTACGGTCAAGGGAAAGGGCTTGCATACCGGGGTTAATGTCACAATGACCTTTTTGCCGGCCCCTGAAAATCATGGATTCCGCTTTAAACGGGTAGATCTGCCCGACCAGCCGGTCATCGAAGCCGATGCCGACCTGGTGACAGATACCTCGCGCGGAACAATGCTCGAAAAAAACGGGGTGCGTATCGGTACCATCGAGCATGCCCTGGCTGCCCTGATCGGAATGGGACTCGATAATGTGCTGATTGAGATTGACAACGAAGAGGCCCCCATTATCGATGGAAGCTCACGGATTTTTGTGGAAGCAATTGAAAAAGCAGGAGTCGTTGAGCAGCAGGCTAAACGGGAGTATTTTGTGATCACCGAGAAAGTGGTTTTCCGCGATGAGAAAACCGGATCGGAACTGATTGCCCTTCCGGATGATGACTACCGGCTCAATGTGCTGATCTCTTTCAATTCGCGTGTGCTGAATAACCAGTTTGCTTCGCTCAATTCCATTTCTGAATTTAAAACTGAAATTGCCAATTGCCGCACCTTTGTTTTTCTGCACGAACTGGAATTCCTGCTGAAACACAATAACCTGATCAAAGGTGGCGACCTGAATAATGCGATTGTAATCGTCGACCGGGAAGTCAGCCAGGCTGAACTTGACCGGCTGGCCGATCTTTTTAACCACGATCGGGTGGAGGTGAAGGCGCAGGGCATCCTGAACAATGTGGACCTGCAGTTTGATAACGAATGTGCCCGCCACAAGTTGCTTGATGTGATCGGCGACCTCTCGCTGCTCGGAAAACATATCAAAGGACGGATCATCGCCACCAAACCGGGGCATCACGCCAACACCATGATGGCAAAAGCCCTCAAAAAAGAGTTTTTGAGACAAAAAGCCGGTGTGCCGGCCTACGATCCCAATGCAGAACCCCTTTTGGATATTGCCAAAATCAGCGAATACCTGCCGCACCGTTTCCCTTTTTTGCTGGTCGATAAAATTATTGACATCAAAGGAAATTCGATTGTTGGCGTCAAAAATGTGACGATCGACGAGCCGTTTTTTCAGGGACATTTTCCGGCAGAACCGGTAATGCCGGGCGTTATCCTGGTGGAAGCGATGGCCCAAACCGGCGGCCTTTTGGTGCTGAGCCAGCTCGAAGACCGGTATTCGACCTATTTCATTCGCATTGATAATGTGAAGTTCAGAAAAAAAGTTATACCCGGAGACACGCTTATCTTCAAATTGGAGTTAACTTCACCCATCCGCAGGGGGATAGCCAACATGCGCGGATTGTGTTACGTCGGAGACAAGGTCGTTGCAGAGGGTGAATTTATGGCGCAAATTGTTAAAAACAACGAATAATTTTTGAATAAAGGATATATGAAACAACCACTTTCTTATGTGCATCCTGAGTCGGTAATTGCTGACAATGTGGTAATTGAGCCTTTTGTTACCGTCGATAAAGATGTGGTAATCGGCGAAGGAACCCGGATCGGTTCCAATGTCACCATTCTTCCCGGAACCCGAATTGGCAAAAATTGCAACATTTTTCCAGGTGCAGTGATTGGCGCTATCCCGCAAGACCTGAAATACCGCGGCGAATATTCAACCGTAGAAATTGGTGACAACACCACCATCCGGGAGTTTGTGACCATTAACCGCGGAACCGCCGCCAAAGGTAAAACCGTTGTCGGCAGTAACTGTCTGCTGATGGCTTATGTGCATGTGGCGCACGACTGTGTGGTCGGTAACAATGTGATTCTGGTGAATAACACCCAGCTGGCCGGCGAAGTTGTTGTCGATGATTATGCCATTCTGGCCGGTATGGTTGCCGTGCACCAGTTTTGCCACATCGGCTCGCATGTGATGATTGCCGGCGGCTCGCTGGTACGTAAAGATGTTCCGCCGTTTATCAAAGCCGGCCGCGAACCGCTTTCGTATGTTGGGATCAATTCGATCGGCCTCCGTCGTCGTAACTTCACCAATGAAAAGATCCGCGAAGTCCAGGATATTTACCGCTACATCTACCAGAAGGGGCTGAACACTTCGCAGGCTGCTGAAATTATTGAAGCCGAAATGCCCGCTTCGCCCGAACGCGATGAGATCCTGCTGTTTATCAAAGATTCGAAACGCGGAATTATTCGCGGATATTTCCCCGATTAAGGCTTCGAACCGAAAAGATATCTGGAACTCCGGCCCTGTGGTCGGGGTTTTGTTTTTTATTGAAACGTTAACCTTTCCTGATTGAATTTGTTACAGACGTAAATTTTGAAAAATGAACAGATCCATATTACTGCTGGTAACACTCTTCTGGATAATTCCGTTGCTGGGAGCCGCCGGCGAACCGGAGCACGGACATGTCCATCAGGATGATTTACACCGTTTCCACCTGGGGTTTGGGACCGCGGCAACTCAGGTAATTGGCGAATCGGGAATCGCACCGGGGCTCCATTTACATGTCATCCGTCAGTTTGGCGAGCAACGCCGCTGGGGAGTGGGGCTGGGGTACGAAGCAATCATCGACAAACACCTGCACAATGGCCTCAATCTGCTGCTGAATGTTAAACCTCTTGAGCGGCTGGCCTTCAATGTCGCTCCCGGGATTTCATTCGGCAAACACGATAAGGAAATGGAAGTTTTGCCGGCCGCCCATTTCGAAGCTATTTATGAGTTCGACCTGGCCGGTATTCATCTTGGCCCGATGATCGGCGCCGGCATCGACCGCGAGGATGCGCATCTTTCGGTGGGGCTGCACATCGGCCTGGGCTTCTGATCGATTCCTTTCTGGCGTCGCGGCCAGCCGATTTTGGGTTATTCGTCTCTCCCGTTACTTTTTATTCAGGTGGTTCCATCCCTGGGCAACCAGAGGGATCAGTGCTCCGCCGGCGGCTACCAGGTTGGCGCCTTCGCCGGCAGCAGTCATGTGCCCGATCACGGTGATATCCGGGTCATTTTTGATTTTGTCGTGATCGGCCAGCGGAAGGGTGAAGAGCAGCTCGTAGTCTTCTCCGCCGTTGAGCGCAGCCACCAGCGGATTGATGTGAAACTCTTCCGCCATTTGCCGGGTTTGCCGGTCCATCGGAATTTTATCTTCATACAGATGGCAGCCCACCTGCGAAGCTTTGCACAAATGGAGGATTTCGGAAGATAATCCGTCGGAGATATCAATCATGGAAGTGGGGCGGATGCCCATTTTTTTGAAAGCTTCCACCACGTCGCGGCGCGCTTCGGGTTTTAGCTGTCTTTCCAGGATGTAGTCGTACCCTTCCAGTTTGGGTTGTGCCTGGGGATTTACTTTGAAAACTTCGTTTTCCCGTTCGAGCAGTTGCAGCCCCAGGTAAGCGCCACCCAAATCGCCGCTCACGCAGAGCAGGTCGTTGGGGCGGGCCCCCGAGCGATAAACCAGCTCGTCGCGGCGCGCCGAGCCCAAGGCCGTAATGCTGATGGTCAGTCCGGTCAGCGAACTGGTGGTGTCGCCTCCAACCAGGTCAACCCCATATCGTTGGCAGGCCAGATGGATTCCGGCATAAAGTTCTTCCACCGCTTCGAGTGTAAACTTGGCCGAGATGGCCAGGTTCACCGTAATCTGGCGCGGCTGCGCATTCATGGCATAAACGTCCGACAGATTGACCACCACGGCTTTGTACCCGAGATGTTTCAGTGGGACGTACATCAGGTTAAAGTGAACGCCCTCGGTCAGCATGTCGGAAGTAACTACCGCCACTTCTTCCCCAAAATCAATAACAGCGGCATCGTCGCCAACCCCTTTCAGGGTTCCGGGTTGCTGGGGGACGGCCTGGCGGGTGATCCGTTCAATCAGACCAAATTCGCCCAGCGAAGCAATGGTTTCTTTTTGGGTATTTTGACTCATTGTTAATTTCAGATAAAAAGGTATGAAATAGATGGATGTTCCCGCAAAAATATCCATAGTTTTATATCTTTGCAATTAATTTTTAAACAGTCCAGAGTAAGAGTTGTTATAACTTTCAAAAGATCCGTGAAACAATAGAAAAATGGAAGATCAGGACAGAATATTACATGAAGTTACCCAACGTGAATATAAATACGGTTTTTACACTGATATTGAAACCGAAATTATTGAAAAAGGCCTGAACGAAGAGGTCATTCGCACCATTTGGGAGAAGAAAAACGAACCCGATTTTATGCTCGAGTTCCGGTTGAATGCCTACCGGAAATGGCTGAAAATGGAGATGCCCGACTGGGCGTATCTGAAAATTCCGCCTATCGATTACCAGGCGATCAGTTACTATGCCGCGCCCAAAAAGAACCCCAAATACGAAAGCCTCGACCAGGTCGATCCGGAGCTGCTCGAAACTTTCAATAAACTGGGGATTCCGCTCGAAGAGCAGAAACACCTGGCCGGTGTGGCGGTTGATGCGGTAATCGACAGTGTTTCGGTGAAAACGACCTTTAAGGAAACGCTGGCCGAAAAAGGGATCATCTTCTGTTCGTTCAGCGAAGCGTTGCAGGAGCATCCCGATCTGGTCCGGAAATATATCGGAATGGCCGTTCCGGTGGCTGACAACTATTTTGCCGCCCTCAATTCGGCCGTGTTCAGCGACGGCTCTTTCTGCTACATTCCCAAAGGAGTGCGTTGCCCGATGGAGCTTTCCACCTACTTCCGGATTAATGCCGCAAATACCGGGCAGTTTGAGCGCACCCTGATTGTTGCCGACGAGGATAGCTACGTAAGTTACCTGGAAGGATGTACTGCGCCCATGCGCGACGAAAATCAGCTCCACGCGGCGGTGGTTGAAATTATTGCGCTCGACCGTGCCGAAGTAAAATACAGCACGGTGCAAAACTGGTATCCGGGCGATAAAGACGGGAAAGGCGGAATTTACAATTTTGTGACCAAGCGGGGCGTTTGCCGCGGCGAATCATCGAAAATCAGCTGGACACAGGTGGAAACCGGTTCGGCCATCACCTGGAAATATCCCAGCTGCATTTTGCTGGGCAACAATTCGGTAGGCGAATTCTACTCGGTTGCGCTTACCAATCACCACCAGCAGGCCGACACCGGCACCAAAATGATACACCTTGGAAAAAATACCCGGAGTACCATCGTTTCGAAAGGTATTTCGGCGGGAGTGAGCGACAACTCCTACCGCGGGCTGGTTAAAGTGATGCCCGGCGCCGTCAATTCCCGCAACTTCTCGCAGTGCGACTCCCTGTTGCTGGGCGATAAATGTGGCGCACACACCTTTCCCTACATCGAAGTCGGAAATAAATCTTCTGTGGTTGAACATGAAGCAACAACCTCCAAAATCGGCGAGGATCAGATCTTCTACTGCAACCAGCGCGGAATCTCCACCGAAGATGCTATCGCGATGATTGTGAACGGATATGCCCGCGAAGTGCTCAACAAACTGCCGATGGAGTTTGCCGTTGAAGCCCAAAAACTGCTCGAAATCAGTCTGGAAGGCAGTGTGGGATAAAAAAGGTGAAATCTGAAAGTGAATAAAAAATCAAATATTAATTTTAAATCCTGATGCTTGCTGAAACCAGCGCGGGCAGAAGGATTTTAAATTTCTCCCTTCGGGGAGAGTCGGAGAGGGCTTAAAACATGCTATCAATAAAAAATCTTTGTGTTTCCATCGAAGGAAAAGAGATCCTGAACGGGATCAACCTGGAAATCAACCCCGGTGAGGTACATGCCATCATGGGACCCAACGGTTCGGGGAAAAGTACGTTGGCCAATGTACTGGCCGGCAAGGAAGAATATGAAATCACCGATGGCGAAATTTACTACCTCGGTGAAAACCTGCTGGAACTCTCGCCAGAAGACCGAGCCCGTAAAGGGATCTTCCTCAGTTTTCAGTATCCGGTAGAAATCCCCGGCGTGCCGATGATCAATTTTCTGAAAACGGCGGTTAACGAGCATCGCAAATTTAAAGGGGAGAAGCCGCTGACAGCCGGCGAATTCCTGAAGCTGATGCGCGAAAAAAAGCAGTTGGTGGAAATGGACACCGAGCTGACCAACCGGTCGGTGAATGAAGGTTTTTCGGGCGGGGAAAAAAAGAAAAATGAGATTTTCCAGATGGCGTTGCTGCAACCCAGGCTGGCCATTTTGGATGAAACCGACTCCGGGCTCGACATCGATGCGCTCAAAACGGTGGCGCACGGCGTAAATGCCCTGAGATCGCCCGAAAACTCAACGATTGTGGTTACCCACTACCAGCGGTTGCTCGATTACATTGTCCCCGACCATGTGCACGTTCTTTACAAGGGACGCATTGTCAAATCGGCGGGTAAAGAGCTGGCATTCGAACTGGAAGAGAAGGGGTACGACTGGATTAAAAAAGAGAATGAAGATTGACTATGAGTGTTTTGATAGATAATACCGACCTGACTTTGCGGCTGGCGGGCCATTTTCGTGAAGCGGAAGCGCTATTGGCATCCGGCTCTCCCGAACTGATGAACCTGCCCCGGAAGAAGGCGTTTCAGGATTTTATTGCTCAGGGTATCCCTACCCGGAAGAGCGAGAACTATAAATACACCAACCTGCAGCCGGCATTTGCCCGCGAATACCACTTTCTGCACCAACGCCCGAAGATCGATTTTAAACCGGGTGAAATTTTCCGGTGCGATGTTCCGCAGTTGGATACCCACCTGGTTATTCTGCTCAATGGCTGGTATTACGAAGAGAACAGTCCGCTGGCCGGCCTGCCCGACGGAGTGTTTCTGGGAAGTCTGGAGGAAGCCGCCCGCAAATATCCGGAGCTGGTGGCCCAACATTACGGATCGTTGGCTGAAACGGTTGCCGACCCGCTGGTTGCCCTCAACACTGCACTCGCCCGCGACGGCTATTTTTTATACGTTCCGAAGAATGTCAGAATCGATAAACCGATCCAGGTTATCAACCTGTTGCTGGCCGACAGCGATGCGTATGTTACCCAGCGTAACCTGGTGGTTGCCGAACCAGGCGCCGAAGTGAAACTGATTTTGTGCGATCACACGCTCAATCTGAATAACTACCTGAATAATTCGGTAACCGAAATATTGATTGACGAAAATGCTTCGGTTGATTACTACACCATTCAGAATCAGCACAACCAGTCGGCGTCGGTCAATTCGGTCTACATCCGGCAGATGGAGAATTCCCACGTCACGACCAATACCATCTCGCTGCACGGGGGCCTGATCCGCAACAACCTGAAAGTGATTATCGACGGAGAGAATTCGGAAGCCAATGTTTATGGAATGACTTTCCTCGACCGCAAACAGCATGTGGATAATTTTACCCAGATTGTGCACGCCAAGCCGCACTGCCAGAGTAACCAGCTTTACAAAAATGTACTCGACGAAGAGTCGTCGGGAGCATTTACCGGGCAGATCTACGTGATGCGCGATGCCCAGAAGATCAACGCCTACCAGCGGAATAACAACCTGTTGCTTACCGACAAGGCGCTGATGCAGACCAAACCGCAGCTGATCATCGAAGCCGATGACGTGAAATGTAGTCATGGAGCCACCATCGGGCAGATCGACGAAGAGGCGCTGTTTTATCTGCGGGCCCGGGGTATTGAGGAGAAACAGGCCCGCCTGATGCTGATGAATGCTTTTGCATACGAGGTTATTCGCCAGGTAAAGGTTGAGCCGCTTCGCGACCGCATCAACGAGTTGATTGAGAAACGTCTGCGCGGAGAGATCAGCAGGTGTCACGAATGTGCCTACCATTGCAACTGCTAACCGACACGGTTCTCTTTTCCCGGTAAGTAAACCGGCCGAGTTTTTCAACCGGTCGTATTTAATTGTAGTTTTGTTCCGCAGGGCTGGTGACGCCGGTCGCCGCCTGTACGAACATCAGATACCGCAGCCATGACCATCACTATGCACGAAATACGCAGGTATTTTCCCATTCTGGAGCAGAAGGTTTACAATAAACCGCTGATTTACCTCGACAGCGCGGCTTCCACACAGAAGGCCCTGCCGGTTCTGGAAACCGAAAAAAAGCTGGCTACCCAATATTACGGGAATATCCACCGGGCATCCCATTTTATGGCCGACCGGGCCACCGCCGATTTTGAGGCGTTTCGTACCCATGTAAAAGAGCTGATTGGCGCCAGTCAGCGCGAAGAGATCATTTTTACCAAAGGAACAACCGAAAGTATCAACCTGGTGGC
>JARKOX010000164.1 GCA_029975525.1 Prolixibacteraceae bacterium
TTCGCCGGCGAATGTAACAGTTACGGAATCCTGATTTAACTATTTGTTCAGGAACTTCTTCCGGAATGTTTCAGGATCGGGAATGTCGTTGTGGTGCCATTTTGCTTCGATGGTTCCGTTTTTGATTACCAGCAGTCCCGGGTTGGAGCGGATGATGGTTTTCAGCGTGGTTTCGTCGCAGTGGAAAAACTCATACGGCGCACCGGTTTCGGTGGCATATTGGACGCAGTCGTCGGTGAGGGAGGCGGTGAGGCAGATGAAGGGCAGGTTGTTGCTCAGCGCCCAGTTGGCCAGTTCGTTGATTTTGTCCTGGTTTTTGGTCGACGTTTTGTTGATATCGTAGGCAATCAGCATAAAAACGTAGTTTTCGTCGTAAAGGAAGAAGTCGGAAATATTTTCCCCTTCGCCCGTTTCGATGGTGAAGTTGTGGATGGGAGGGCGGTACCCTTTTTTCACCAGCCGCGGTTCGTCCATCTTTTCAAAGACCCAGTTCACCGTGTCCTGCCAGGGATAGTTCTCTTCGGTAAATTTTTTGACTTCGCCGGTATTTTTATTCTTGTAGTAGAAAGCGTTTTCGTACACATCGTGCGGCGCATCTGCCGGGATTTTCATGGCGTCGGGGATATTTACCCCCACCTTGAAGGGGCGAAAGTCGATTACCGGCTCGTGGCGGTAAGAGTAAACCACAATGCCGATGTAGAGGGCAATGGTCAGGGCTCCCAGGATATTTCCGGTTTTGGGGCCCAGCAGGCATTCGGTTTTTTTCCGGTAAAGGAAAACGATTATGGTCAGCGCAATGAGCACCAGGTTTTTATAGAAAGTTTCCCAGTTGGAGATCACCAGGGCATCGCCAAAACAGCCGCAGTCGGAAACCGGGTTGTAGAGGGCGATCCAAAAGGTAAGACCGGTGAAAAAGAGCATAAAAAAGAGGGCGGCCCAGCTGAAAAAACGGATTTTAATGCTGAACAAAAGGGAGGCGCCGATCAGGAATTCGGCAAAGGCCAGCAATACTCCCAGCGCAAAAGCAACCGGCGCCAGCCAGGTTAAGCCCATCGCATTGAAATAGTCGATGAATTTGTAGGCCGACCCCCACGGATCGATCCCCTTTACAAATCCGGAAAATATAAAAGTCAATCCTACCAGGATGCGGGAGAGGTGTGCAAGAATCTTCATGGGAATGGCTTGTTAATTATTTTCGAATTCAATTTTGATGAGGGCAAAAACGGCATAGTTGATTATATCCAGATAGTTGGCGTCGATTCCTTCGGAAACCAGGGTCTGGCCGCGGTTGTCCTCAATCTGTTTGGTTCGTTTCAGTTTCATCAGGATGAGGTCGGTGTAGCTGCTCACCCGCATGTTGCGCCACGCTTCGCCGTAGTCGTGATTTTTGACCTGCATCAGTGTTTTGGCCTGTTCAAACCAGTGGTGGTAACGTTGCATGGTTTCGGCTTCGGGCAGTTCAGCTTCCGAAGGGCCAAGTTCCAGCTGGATCAGCCCCATGAGGGCATAATTGACAATCCCGATAAATTCACTGCGGGCATCTTCTCCGACTTTGTTAATGCCTTTTTCTTCGATGCTGCGGATCCGCTGGGCTTTGATGTAAATCTGATCGGTAAGCGACTTGGGCCTCAAAATCCGCCAGGCGGTTCCGTAATCGTTCATCTTTTTTACAAAAAGATCGCGGCAAATCTCAACTACCCGATCATATTGCTGGTTCGTCCGTTCCATGTATACGTGTTAATTTGGAGGCATAAAAGTATTAAAAAATGAGGATATTGAAGGCTTTTATTTTACATTTGTAAATGTTTTGTGTCACTTAAAATCTAGGTTTTATGCTGATTACCCAATCTGCCGGCAAATTTCTGAAACGGAAAAGAACAATTAACCTGGGGGGGGAGTTGATTGATTTTACCGATCCCTGCGTGATGGGGATCATCAATGTTACCCCCGATTCATTTTACGACGGCGGTACGCTGACTACCGAGTCGGAGATCCTGTCGAGGGTTGAACAGATGATTGACGAAGGAGTATCCATCATCGATGTGGGGGCTGTTTCAACCCGGCCCAACTCCGAAATGACCTCAACCAAAGATGAGCTGGCCCGCTTGTTGCCGGCAGTTACCGCCATCCGGAAACAATTTCCGGGGCTGCCCCTCTCCATTGATACCTTCCGGTCGTGGGTGGCTGTTCGGGTCATCGACGAAATCGGACCGGTGATTGTCAATGATATTTCGGGCGGTTCACTCGATTCCAAAATGTTTGAAACCATCGGGAAAATGCAGATTCCCTACATCCTTTCGCACATGCAGGGAACTCCGCAGAATATGCAGGAAAGTCCCTACTACCAGGATGTGGTCCGCGAAGTTTCGGGGTATCTCAGCGAATCGGTGCGGAAACTTACCAAATACGGCGTGAATGATGTGATCATCGATCCGGGGTTTGGTTTCGGGAAAAATATGGATCACAACTATAAACTGCTGAACCGGCTCGATTCGCTGAAGGTATTCCAGCTGCCGGTCATGGTGGGGGTAAGCCGCAAATCGATGGTTTGGCAGGTATTGGAAACCGATCCGGAAAATGCGCTTAACGGAACCACCGTGGTCAATACGATGGCGTTGCTGGGCGGGGCTGATATCCTCCGGGTTCACGACGTAAAGCCGGCTGTTGAAGCCATCCGGATTTTTATGCAACTCAAAGATTCGTTGTAGATGGCCGGGTTTATCACCATCCGCTTTCTCGATCTGCTTGATATTTTTCTGGTTGCCGTTCTGCTTTATCAAATCTACCGCCTGATCAAAGGGACGGTAGCTTTTAATATTGTCATCGGCTTTTTCCTGGTTTACCTGGTGTGGGTGATTGTACGCGCCCTCAACATGGAACTGCTGAGCTCCATCATCGGACAGTTTATCGGTGTCGGGGTTTTGGCGCTTATCATTATTTTTCATCCTGAAATCCGCCGTTTTCTGCTCTACATTGGGACCAACTACCACGTGACCCGGCTGCTTTCGCTCGATAAACTTTTTCATACCGGGAAGGATAAAGAGGGCGATCCCGGGAATGTTTCTATCCTAGCCGACACCGCTTTCTTCTTTTCGCGGACCAAAACCGGGGCGATTATCGTCATCACCCGCCGCTCGGAGCTGGTTGAACAGATCAATACCGGCGAAATGATCGATGCGGTGATCAGCGAACCGCTGCTGAAAACCATCTTTTTCAAAAATACGCCGCTGCACGACGGCGCCGTGATCATCCGCGACGATAAAATTGTTGCCGCCGGGTGTATTTTGCCGTTAACCCACAAGGAGCTCGACAAGGAGATGGGGCTCCGGCACCGCGCTGCAATCGGCATCACCGAAAATACCGATGCCCTGGCCCTGGTGGTTTCCGAAGAAAACGGACAGGTTTCGCTGGTGCAGGGCGGTTACATCAACCGGGGACTTAACCGGCAGCAGCTGGTCGACCTGCTGATGCAAAACCTCGTGAACCCCTCTGCCGATCAGGCTCCTGCAGCTCCCTGACTTTTCGCTAAACAAAAACCGGATACTCCCAATTCAGTTATTGAGGGGGTTAAATCAATTTTTCTGTTTTAATTCATATTGAAATGAATCCGATTTGTAAACTTTTTTCTATTCGCTATCCGATTGTTCAGGGTGGAATGGTATGGTGCTCGGGGTGGCGGCTGGCGTCGGCCGTGAGTAACGCCGGCGGACTGGGGCTGCTGGGGGCCGGGTCGATGCATCCGGAGAACCTGCGTGCGCATATCCGCAAAACCCGGGAGGCAACCCGCTTTCCGTTTGGGGTGAATGTTCCGCTGCTCTATCCCGAAATGGAGCAGCTGATGCAGATCATTGCCGAAGAACGGGTGCCGGTAGTGTTTACCTCGGCCGGCAGTCCGGCAAAGTGGACCGGCTGGCTTAAATCGCACGGAATTGTGGTCGCCCATGTGGTGTCGAGTTCGTACTTTGCCCGGAAATGTGAAGAAGCGGGCGTCGATGCCGTTGTTGCCGAAGGATTTGAGGCGGGCGGGCACAACGGTCGTGAAGAGACGACCACGTTGACGCTGGTTCCCGCCGTCCGGAAAGCCACCTCGCTGCCGTTGCTGGCAGCCGGCGGGGTTGCGTCGGGGGCAGCCATGCTGGCCGTCATGTCGCTTGGCGCCGACGGGGTACAGATAGGCTCCCGATTTGCCGTTTCCGAAGAGTCGTCGGCACATCCCGATTTTAAACAGCTGGTGATTGGACTTCAGGAGGGGGGGACCCAGCTGGCGCTGAAAAAGCTGGTGCCGGTGCGGCTCATCAAAAATAAATTTTTCGAAGAGGTTCATCAGGCAGAGCTTCGCGGGGCGCCGGCAGACGAGCTGGCGGCGCTGCTCGGGAAAGGCCGCGCCAAAAAGGGGATGTTCGAAGGCGACCTGGAGCAGGGCGAACTGGAGATTGGACAGGTTTCGGCACTGATCAACCGGGTGGAGCCGGTTGCCGTCATCATGGAAAATATCCTGCAGGAGTACCACGACAGGCTTTCCCGGATGGGAGCCGGTGCTGATTTTAGATTTTGACTGTCCGCTTTTGGATGTTACGGAATGTTGGGCAGCGACGTTTTATGCTGTTCTTCAAGGTTGAAATACTGGAAGGCGATAAAAACATAGCTCACCACCATCACCAGTGAAGTGGCAGTCTGGGCCATTCCGGTGAGGACCCAGTACCAGTTGGGAAATTGGGCAGGCACGCCCTCTCCTGCACTCGAAAAGAGGGAAGAGATGCCGGTGAGCATGGCCGGAATGGAGAAGACCAGGTTGACCATCCACAGAATTACCAGCCCCAGCAGGTTCAGGGCCAGTGTATTCCACCATTGCTGCCTCACCAGGTACCATGATTTGCTGAAGGAGTACCCCAGCCCTCTCTTTTCAAAAAGAAAGATCATCACAGCCAGCGAAAGGGAGTTGGCCAGATAGATGCCGGGCAGGATACAAAACAGTAAACCGATCATAAACATTCCGGCAAACAGCAGGTTGGCGATAAAAGCCATCAGCGAATGGGAAAAGAGAAGTTGGGAAACCTCGGCGATGGAAAAGTTGCCTCTCCCTTTTTCGATATAAAGGTGGATGTAGGAGTAGATGGCCGCTACATACAGGGATTGGACAAACAGGTTGAAGAACATCATAATGAAGAGGTTCAGGTAGATGGGGCCGATTTCGCGGAGGAGTCTTTCGGGTTCCATCTCATTGAGAAACTGAATGGCCCCGGTCAGTTTGATCTGAATAAAAACCTGTACCACCGCCAGCGCCAGAATAAAGGGCAGGACGTAGATCACGGTCAGTTTTAACAGCGGCTTCCACTCACTGCGTAAAAAATCAAACGAGGCGGTTATAACTTCTCCGATTTCGCGTCTTTTGCGAAATTCAACTGGTGCGTTTTCCATTACAACTGTTTTTCAGGGAAAGAGTTTGTACTATTCAAAGGTTCTGGTTTCGATGTGGTACTTGTTTCGTTCCGACGAGCTTCGGGAAACCAACTCGGCTACAAAACCGGTCAGAAAAAGCTGGGTTCCGATGATCATGCAGGTGAGAGCCAGGTAGAAGTAGGGATTATCGGTAACCAGCGGCGTCCGGATCCCTTTGGCCAGCATGTTCAGTTTGTGTGTCCCCACAATAATGGCCGAAACCAGCCCGATCAGAAAAACGAAAGTTCCCATCAACCCAAAAAAGTGCATGGGTTTTTTCCCGAATTTCGAAGTAAAAATAACCGACAGCAGGTCGAGGTAACCATTGATAAACCGTTCGAGGCCAAATTTGGTTTTGCCGTATTTGCGCGGCCGGTGCTGTACCACTTTTTCGCCAATGCGGGTAAAGCCGGCGTGTTTGGCCAGAATCGGAATGTAACGGTGCATCTCTCCGTAAACTTCGATGCTTTTTACCACGGTGTTTCGGTAGGCTTTCAGCCCGCAGTTGAAGTCGTGCAGTTTGATTCCCGAAACCAGCCGGGCTGTTCCGTTAAAAAGTTTGGAAGGGATAGTTTTGGAGATGGGGTCGTAGCGGCGTTTTTTCCAGCCCGAAACCATGTCGAACTTCCCGTCGCGGATCATTTTGTAGAGTTCGGGGATTTCATCCGGACTGTCCTGCAGGTCGGCGTCCATGGTGATGACCACCTCGCCGCGGGCGGCATCGAAACCGCAGAACAGGGCGGCAGATTTTCCGTAGTTGCGCCGGAATTTAATGCCCCGGATAGCCGGATTTTGACTGCTGAGCTGCGTGATCACTTCCCACGAGGAGTCGTTGCTGCCATCATCAATCAGGATAATTTCATACGAAAATTGGTTTTCGTTCATCACCCGGCCGATCCAGGCTGTCAGCTCCGGAAGCGATTCGTCTTCATTAAATAGCGGTACAACTACGGAAATATCCATTCAGGAAATTATTAAAAAGGTTATGCTGAAAAGTCTTCTTTGGGTTTTTTCTGGATAAAAATGGAGGTGATCAGGCCAATGATCAGCCCCAGAAAAGTATAGGAAAACAGGGACGAGATGGCCATAAACACCGGCGTCTGAAATTTTTGGGTCATTGTCAGCGCCGCATCGATCTGCTCCTGCGAAAGTTTTCCCTGTTCCACCATTTTCTGTTCGGTAAAGAGCCGGAGTTGTTCTTTCAGGCCCGGGTCGATTACTTCATACAACAAGATGGTGTAAATCGCCATAATAATCGAGGCAAACAGGAAGGAGAGCAGCGCAATCACCAATCCTTGCCCGTAAGTCATGCTTCCGCCCAGCGCCTTGCGGTAGGCCAGCTGGATCAGCACCACCCCCACAATCATAACGCCGTAGCTGGCAAACTGAGCGCCTTTTGAAAAGGGATTGCCGGTTACGTAGAAAACAACTGATACTAAAATTGAAGCAATGGCAAAGTACAAACCGTACGTCATTGCCGATTTCCAAACA
>JARKOX010000181.1 GCA_029975525.1 Prolixibacteraceae bacterium
AAAAACTAAATTGGTCGAAAAATTTCTTTGTGATCTGTTTTATTACCTGTAGATTTGTTGTGTCCCAAAGCGGATAAATAGATTTTGTCATGATTGATAAAGATGAAGTAAAGGAGTCGATAATCAACATTTCGCGCCATATTTTTACGCGGTTTGGTTTCCGGAAAACCACTGTTGACGAAATTGCCCTGGCCAGCCGAAAAGGGAAAAGCTCGATTTACTACTATTTTGAGAGTAAAGAGGAGATCTTCCAGGCGGTGGTCGAGAAGGAGGCGGAAATGTTGAAACAGGAGATTCTGAGGGTAACCGGTGAGGTGGACTCGCCCATGCAGAAGCTGAAGCTGCATGTCATTACTCGCATGCAAACCATGGAAAAACTGGCGAATTTTTACAGCGCTCTTAAGGACGATTACTTAAGTCATCTCGATTTTATTGATAAGATCAGGCGAAATTATGACCAGGATGAAATCCAGATGATGGAGCGCATCCTGAAGGAGGGCTGCGAAAACAATGAATTTCAGATCGAGGATACCCACCTGGCTGCTGTTGCCATTGTTACAGCCCTTAAAGGACTTGAGATTCCGCTTTTTTGGGGAGTTGAGGAAAAAGACACCGAGCGTAGAATTGACAACCTGATTCACATACTTTTTCATGGGGTACTGAAACGCTAAATTTTTTTGCCTTATTTGTCGACTAAAAAACTATTATGGTCGAAAATGTATATAGTCGAAACGTACAGAAAACAGATTTTTTTTAAAGAACAGAAATTGAAACGGAAACTATGAGACACAAATTGCTACTGCTTATGTGGTTCATTCCCGGGTGGTTATCGGCCCAGGAAACGCTGACCCTCGAAGCCTTGAGACAAATGGCGCTTGAGCACAACAAAAGTCTGGCTGTTGCCCGCCACTCGGTTGATGCGGCAAACCAGCTGAAAAAAGCTGCCTTCACCCAGTTTTTACCCAATTTTTCAGCATTGGGGAATTATTCATACAACCAGAAGAATTTGAAAATGCTGGGCGAAGACGCTCTGTTGCCGGTAGGTACCAAAATGGCTGATGGTTCTTTTGGATTTACGCCCGAACAGATTTCCAACCAATGGACCATGATTGAAGGCCGGCCGGTTCCGCTCGATGCTTCCGGGAAACCATTTGATCCGGCCAAAAATCCTGAGAGTATTTTGTGGAAAAATTACGCTGTCCTGCCCAAAGAGGCTATGGAATTTGATATTCAGAACATTTTTGTTGGCGGGATAAATTTTATTCAGCCTGTTTATCTGGGGGGTAAAATTGCCGAAATGTACCGGCTGGCCGGCTACAGCGAGCAGCTTGCGCAGGCACGGAAAGAAAATCAGGAGCAGGAACTGCTGGTGGAGGTGGACGAAGCCTACTGGCGGGTGGTTTCTCTGGAGAGTAAGCTGGCGCTGGCGCGGGAATACCGTAGCCTGGTGGCCCGGCTCGACTCAAATATTAACCTGATGGTGGAAGAGGGGGTAGCTACAAAAGCCGACGCCCTGAAGGTGCAGGTCAAGCTCAACGAAGCCGACATGACGGTGACCCGCGCCGAAAATGGGCTGAGCCTCTCGCGGATGGCGCTTAACCAGCTGTGTGGCTTGCCCGTGTCTGACCACTCGAAGCTGGCCGATCAGCAGTTAAATGCTCCGGAGCCGGTGGTGGAAATGGTTCCGCTGGAGATGGCCTGGAATAACCGCCCCGAGATCAAAGCACTGATGCAGGCTGAAAATATGGCCCGCTCCAACGAACGGATTATGCTGTCGAGGTTTCTGCCCAACATCGCGTTCACCGGAAATTATCTTTACAGCAATCCAAACCTTTTCAACGGGTTTGAGAAGAAATTTGACGGAATGTTCTCTTTTGGCGTGGTGGCTACTGTTCCGGTTTTCCACTTTGGCGAACGGTTGCACACCCTTCGGGCTGCCCGCTCGACCCGCGAAATGAGCACTTTACAGGTGGAGGAAGCCAAAGAGAAAATTGAGCTGCAAATCAACCAGCAATCCTATAAAATTGCCGAGAGTTTAAAAAAACAGGTGGCCGCCCTGAAAAATACCGAACATGCTCAGGAAAATCTTCATGCTGCAACCGAAGGTTTTGAGGCCGGAGTCATCACCTCTACCGACCTGATGATGGCCCAAACCGCCTGGATCTCTGCGCAGTCGGAATATATCGACGCCACCATCGAAGTGAAGCTGTGTAATCTTTATCTGAAAAAATCGCTTGGAACCTTGGAGGTGCCGTCATTATCTCAAAAGAAGTAAAAAACAATTAATATTCAGGAAACTATGAAGCAAGTTAACGAAGGCACCCGCAGTTTACAGGTTGCCCTGATCGGTTTGGTCGTTGTTGTTGCCGTTTTGTTTATCATCGGAATGTATGTTTATAAACCGGAGCCGGTAACCCTTCAGGGGGAGGCCGAGGTGAGCGAAGTGCGTGTTTCGGGCAAAGTTCCCGGACGAATCGTGAAGTTTTTGGTTGAAGAGGGAGATCCGGTTAAAGCCGGCGATACCCTGGTGGTGATCGACAGCCCTGAACTTACGGCCAAGCTGGAACAGGCTCAGGCTGCCAAAGATGCGGCGCTGGCGCAGAATCGCAAAGCACAAAAAGGGGCCCGGCAGGAGATGATTGCCGGCGCCTATGAGATGTGGCAAAAGGCCGAAGCGGGCGCTGATATTGCCAAAAAATCGTTCGACAGGGTACAGCGCCTCTACGACCGGGGGGTGATCCCGGCACAGAAACGCGATGAAGCGGAAGCGCAGTACAAAGCAGCTGTTGCAACAGCCCGTGCCGCCCGGTCGCAGTATGAGATGGCCGTTAATGGCGCGGAGACCGAAGACAAGGACGCTGCCCGGGCACTGGTCAACCGCGCCCAGGGAGCGATCCGCGAAGTGGAAGCCTATCTGGGCGAAACCGTACTGGTGGCTCCTGCCGATGGCGAAGTGTCGGAGATATTCCCGCAGCGGGGAGAGCTGGTTGGTACCGGGGCCCCCATTCTGAATATCATCGACCTGAACGACATCTGGTTTGCCTTCAATATTCGGGAAGATTTATTGGGCGAACTGAAGATGGGGAGTGTCTTCACTGCGGCGGTTCCGGCGCTGAACAACCAGTCCGTTGATCTGAAGGTGACTGCAATCAAACCCATGGCTTCGTTTGCAACCTGGAAAGCCACCAAGGCTACCGGTCAGTTTGATGCCAAAACCTTTGAGGTCAAAGCCAGGCCGGTAACGCCGGTGAAAGATCTGCGCCCGGGAATGTCGGCAATCCTGCAAAAGGTTATCCGTTAAAAATCAGCCAATTCCCGTCCGGAATATTTTATTCTGACCGGTAACTGGTACGGTTTGAAAACTGAAATGCAGGTTCAGTCAGAAACTGAAAAATCGTTTTTCGATGAAAAAAACATTCATAAATAAGGTATCTGCCGTGTGGCAGCGTGAGCTGAGACGTGTGGCAAGGCGGCCGGTTTATTTTTTTGCACCGGTGTTTATCCTGCTTTTCTGCTACATTTTCTTTTTAACCTTTATGAAAGAAGGGTTGCCCAACGCCTTGCCCACGGGAGTAGTCGACCTGGACAACTCCGTTGTGTCGCGGACGCTGGTCCGAAATTTTGACGCAACAGCCCAAACCCGGATTGTAAAACATTACGCCGGATACGCGGAAGCACGCGACGGCATGCAGCGCGGTGAAATTTATGCCTTTGTGGTTATTCCGGCCGATTTTGAGAAAAAACTGCAGTCGAACCGCCAGCCCGAACTCACCTTTTATGTGAACGACGCCTATCTGATCGCCGGCTCATTAAGTTTGAAAGACCTTACCTACATGAGTCAGCTCAGCGGAGCCAGTATCCAGAAAAAGGTGCTCGAAGCGCGTGGAGTGGTGGATGAGGAGCAGCAAATGGCTATTTTGCAGCCCATTGCGGTGGACAGCCATCTGGTGGCCAACCCGTGGGCAAACTATGCGGTTTATTTGCTGAATGTGCTGCTGCCCGGTGTTTTGCAGCTGGTCGTCCTGATGATCACCATCTTTTCGCTGGGAATGGAGCTGAAGGAGCGTACCGGTCCCGACTGGATGCAAACCGCCAGCCATTCGCTGGTGGCGGCGCTGACCGGAAAACTGCTGCCCTACACCATCCTGTTTACAGCGCTCGGAATTTGTGGGAATATTGTTCTCTACCGGTTTATGCACTTTCCGATGAATGGAAGCCTGGCCTGGATGTTCCTGGCAACTTTTCTGTTTGTGCTGGCTCACCAGGCGATCGGAATTTTTCTGATCGGCTTGTTCCCGGTTTTGCGTGATGCCATCAGTCTGGCTGCCTTTTACGGACTGCTGGGGTTCACCTACGCCGGCTTTACCTTTCCGATTGAGGCTATGCCGCACAACGTGCAGGTTTTTGCCCATCTGTTTCCCATCCGGCATTATTTTCTGATTTATGTGAATGAAGCCCTGCATGCTGCCGACATCCGGTATTCGGTTATCCGTTTTGCGGCGATGGCTGCATTCCTGATCCTGCCGCTGCTGGTTATTCGCCGGTTTAAAAAGGCAGTTGTTCTTTTAAACTTCCCTACCAAATAGCAATTGTATGGTTACCCGATATCAAAAAACTCAAAAGTTGTCGTTTCTGAAACCGCTGAAAGAGACGTTGGCTGTTACGGTCGATGAGTTCCGGCATGTTTTCCGTGATCCCGGGGTGTTGATCATTTTTGTAGCGGCGTCGCTGCTTTATCCGTTGCTCTACTGCTCGATCTACAAAAATGAAACCCTGTACGACCTTCCGGTAGCTGTTGTCGATGATTCGCAAACGGTCCGGTCGCGGCAGTTGATCCGGGCACTGGAGGCCACTCCTGAACTGAAAATAAGCGGCCGCTTCAACAACCTCAGGGAGGCTCAAAATGCCTTTCACCGCCACGAAGTGCATGGGGTGATCCGGATTCCGGCCGATTATGCCGACCGGATTAACCGGCTCGAGCAGGCTACTGTTTCGATGTACTCCGACATGAGCAGCTTTATGTACTACCGCACCATGATGCTCGGCGTCAACTATGCCGTGCTCGATGTGGG
>JARKOX010000022.1 GCA_029975525.1 Prolixibacteraceae bacterium
GCCGGAATTATTTCGATTATTTACGCCGGGCAGTAAACTGTGGATTGGAGGAATCGGTAAAGGGCGCCGGAATGAGTTGAATAAATTGATTTACCTCATTTAACAGGGGCAGCTTCAAAAGCAGAAAGAGCAGAAAAGATCCCTTCAAAACTTCGATAACCTTTCCGGCATTATCACACCGGACAGTGTTTAAATCAGAAAAAAACAGGAGTTACCTTCTGGCTTGGATAAGCAGGCAGATGAGGTAACTCCTGTTTATTGATATACTACTGAGCCGAATAACTTTCTACACCGGCTACTTCAACATTTTTATCGATCTTTTTGACCAGCCCCTGCAGCACTTTCCCCGGACCGATTTCGGTAAATGAGGTGGCGCCGTCAGCAACCATATTCTGAACGGTTTGTGTCCAGCGAACGGGTGCGGTGAGTTGTGCTACCAAATTCTCCCGGATCAGGGCCGGGTCGGAAACCGGGCGGGCATTCACATTCTGGTAAACCGGACAGACCGGCTGGTTAAAATGGGTGCTCTTAATTGCGGCAGCCAGTTCTTCGCGGGCAGGTTCCATCAGCGGAGAATGGAAGGCGCCGCCCACCACCAGTTTCAGAGCACGCTTGGCGCCCCGGGCGGTAAGCATTTCACAGGCTTTGTCGATGCCATCTATCGATCCGGAAATCACCAGCTGGCCCGGACAATTGTAGTTGGCAGCCACCACCACTTCAGACAGCGACTGGCACACCTCTTCCACCACGGCGTCTTCGAGCCCAACGATAGCGGCCATTGTCGAAGGCTCTTTTTCACACGCCTTCTGCATTGCCTGGGCACGTTTGGCGACCAGCAGCAGGCCATCTTCAAAAGTAAGGGCGCCGTTGGCAACCAACGCCGAAAACTCTCCCAGCGAGTGGCCGGCAACCATGTCGGGACTGAACGCCTTCAAAGTTTTGGCCAGCAATACCGAATGGAGGAAAATTGCCGGCTGGGTAACTTTGGTCTGCTTCAGATCGTCAACGGTTCCTTCAAACATGATTTCAGTAATGCGGAAGCCCAGTAATTCATTGGCCTTTTCAAACAGTTCACGGGCCATCGCCGAATTTTCATACAGGTCGCGACCCATGCCCGGGAATTGTGCTCCTTGTCCGGGAAAGATAAATGCCTTCATAATTATCTGTTTTTAGTTAACCGGCGCGCCAACGCACAACCGGCGTAATTTACTCTTTTACTCACCTTTAGCTTTTACCCCTCGCACTTTTCGGGGATACTTTTACAGGGACAAATATAACGGATTTCGCTTTTCACACGATTAGTCTTCCTGGCCGTGTTGCCAACCCTGTTTGCGCGGCAAACCGATTCAGAGAATTATTTGTAATTTACTGCCTCATAAACCGGCAAAAACCAACACGGCCATGAACAATATTTTATTGATCTTTCACTTGTTTCTGCTCCGGCAGGAAGCTGTCTTCCAGCCGGGGAAAAGCTCCTTCAAGCCGGGAGAACGATTGCCTGCAACCTGCGCCTGTGTACACGCGACGACGAAAAAGAGCACCTACAGCAGAAGAGAATCTTCCCTCTGCACATCGCCAAAACCGGCGAATGGAACCGCAGCCTTTTCAACCCATCCTGAATTACAATAAACCAAAAAATGATACAACCAATTAACCAGCAAATCCTCTGCATC
>JARKOX010000196.1 GCA_029975525.1 Prolixibacteraceae bacterium
GAACGGCATATTCAAAGGCAGCTTTGGCGTCTTCAGGGAAGTTGATATACTTGACCTCGATATTGGCGGTCGGAACTCCTGACTTCAGGCGCAGGAGCAGTTCGGGCGGAGGTGGGGTAAAAGATTTTTCCACTTTCCCCGAAGCATAACACACCGGAGGGTCGATCCGGAAGGGCGCTTTTTTCCACTTGTGTTGTGACGAAACCACAACGCTGACCTGAACCAGTAATAAAGTAAAAAGAATTTTCCAATTCATTTCTTGGGTAATAAGTTTACAGATAAGTAGTTGGCTTTATTTTTTGCTCCGTAATCATCTCCTGGCAATTCTTTTTAAACATAGATAAAAAGTTGGCATAAACGGTAAGCTGTGGTTTAAATGGAATTTTTGACTAGTCCTAAAAAAGCGTTACAGGATTAGACAAAAATAATTTATTTGATGAAGAGGCTGTCCAAAAAGTAAAATTGGACAGCCTTTGTTTTTGTTGTCCCTTTAAAAATTAGTATTTTAAAGGTCTCTATGACAACAAGATCAAACGTACGATTTAAAAGCGTTACTTCCCAGCAATCAGTGCTGTTTCCAAGTAACTTAAGCGATAAAATAGCGGCTAATCACCCGGTTCGTCTTGTCAATCAAATTGTTGACAGGTTAGACATTGACGATATTTTATCGACCTACCAAGGTGGCGGAACAAGTTCCTATCATCCGCGGGTAATGATTAAGATTCTGTTTTACAGCTATCTGAACAATATTTATTCGTGTCGGAAGATTGAGCGTCAACTTCAGGAAAACATCCATTACATGTGGCTTTCAGGAGAGGCAACGCCCAATTTTCGAACCATCAATAACTTCCGCAGCCAAAAACTGAAGGATAAAATCCAACAGTTATTTGCCGCAATGGTACGGTTGATCAGCGAGATGGGCTTTGTCAGCCTGGATGTTCAATATGTTGACGGGACCAAAATCGAAGCGGCCTCGAACCGGTACACCTTTGTCTGGCGAGGTTCGGTTGAAAAGAACAAAGGCAAACTGGAGGCAAAAATCGGCAGTGTACTGAAAGATATTGAGTCGGTTATTGAGGATGAACAGCATCAGAAGGATCAGGAGCAACTACCAAAAACAATTGACTCAGAATTGCTTGAAGAGAAAATCCGCTTGCTGAACGCCAAACGCTCGGAACTGAATACGAAGCAGCAAAAGCAGGTTAAACAGTTGGAGCAGGATGCTTTACCCCGGCTGAAAAAATATGAGCAGCAACTGAATATCCTTGATGGGCGGAACAGTTTTTCAAAGACCGATCCCGATGCTACCTTCATGCGTATGAAAGAAGACCACATGAAAAACGGTCAGCTAAAACCGGCATATAATGTACAAATCAGTACCGAAAACCAGTTCATCACCAACTTCTCGCTTCACCGGCGTGCCGGCGATACTGCTACGCTGATCCCTCATATGGAGCAGTTCCAAACGAACTATGGCAAACAATCCGCTGCGATCGTGGCCGACTCAGGCTATGGCAGCGAACAAAACTACCAGCATCTTGAAGATCAAAACATCGAAGCTTTTATCAAGTACAATTACTTCCATGCCGAGCAAAAACGCAACTATAAAAACAATCCATTCCTGGCTGCTAACTTATTCTACAACAGCGAAAAAAACTTTTACGTTTGTCCGATGGGACAACATTTAACCTTTCAAGACGAAGGAACGCGAAAAACCGAGCTGGGGTTTATGTACCGCGTAAGCATTTACCAGGCACAGCACTGCAACGGATGTCCGCTGCGGGAGAAGTGTCATAAGGCCAAGGGGAACCGAACCATTGAAGTCAACCACAACCTGAACCGGTTACGCCAAATTGCAAGAGAAAAACTAACCAGTCAACCAGGGATTTATCACCGGAGCATGCGCCCCATCGAGCCTGAAGCCGTATTTGGGCAACTAAAATCGAACAACAGGTTCAACCGATTTTCGCTCCGGGGATTGCCCAAAGTAGAAATTGAATTGGG
>JARKOX010000204.1 GCA_029975525.1 Prolixibacteraceae bacterium
GAAATATCGACAAGGAAGGGACCCTCCCAACCTACCAGAGTAAAATCCGGATATTTTGCATGTGGGCCGATAGCCAGGGACTGGGCGGAAATGATGTGACGACGATCAATAACCGGAATATGGTTGATTTTTTCAACTGGCTGATTAACGACCAGGAAAGATCAAAAAAGACGATTTCCACCTACCGGCAGGTATTGCAAGCATTTTTCGAGTGGCTGGTAAAAGAAAAAGTTTTCATCAGCAATCCTGTCCACGACCTCCCCAATACCACCCGTATCAACGACCAGGCGCCCTTCCCGATACAGCGGGAAGATATGCTGAAATTTAAAGAGGCGACACAGACTGACCTGCAACTATGGCTGGCTATTCAGTTTCAATACTACTGTGCGCTCCGACCGGGGCATGAATTGCGGGAATTGAAGATTAAAAATATCAACTTTTCGAGCGGACTTGTTACGGTTACCCGCGGCCCGGCCAAAATGAGGATTACCCGTACCGTTGTAATTCCAGACCATTTTTTGGAAGATATAAAAAACATCTTTAAGCTGCAGGAGTACAACAGGGAGTTTTATGTCTTCTCGAATAATGGGAAGCCGGGGCCTAAATTATTAGGGAAAAACAACCTGCGTTTCAGATTCAATAAAATACGGGATATGCTCGGGATGCCTCATGAATACAAATTTTATAGCTGTAAATACACTGGCGGCGTGGACGCGAGCCTGGCCGGGATTCCAGATAAACATATTCAGATGCAGTTTGGACATTCGAGCATTGCGACTACCGAAAGGTATCTTATGAGGATGAGAGGATATCAGTCAGAATTGCTGAAACACAAATTTCCGAAGATATGAAAATAAAACATCCTCCGGGAAAACCCGGAGGATGTAGAAACCCAAACTATGAAAAAACTACTCAAAAAACTCCCCCGGAACCCGTCCGGGGGAGCGAAAACAAAACCAGCAAGATTCAGGACGCAGAAAACCGTTCATCTTCAAAACCGCCCTCAATTAAATATTTTTCTGAAAAAACCCTTTTTTTTCTCCTTTGCCGGCGGTGCGGGATCGGCCGGCGGAGTGGCGCCGGGGACAGCCGCCAACGCATCAAGTTTGTTGTTCAGGTCGAGAATCAACTGCGCGTCGCGCGGTTTGATCTTGTCGAAATGGTTTTCGATCTTATACTTTTCGATCCGGGCCAGCTCAACAATTACCTCCGTCTGCTTCAGGATGATCTCTTTCTGCTCGGAAATTTGCCGTTCGAGCGGCCGGATTGCCGTCGCTTTTACAATCGCGATGGTGATTGCGATGGCAGCCACTGCTGTAGCCGCAGCAATCAACACATTTTCAATTCTATTTGCCAGTGCCATAATATCGCTCCTCAAATTCGTTAATTGTTAAACAATAGTCGGCCACTGCCGATACCATCTTTTTCGGCCATATTCCGCGGTAAACTCCGTCACCTTCTCTACTTCCGGCCCCATTCGTATTGCCGTTTATCACATAAAAATTATGCTTGTCGCTATTTTCCACAATGGCGATATGCCCCAGCCG
>JARKOX010000211.1 GCA_029975525.1 Prolixibacteraceae bacterium
AGGCTGGCTTTTTATCCCGGCAACCCGGATTCGCTTCAAAATGACGGCTGGCTGAATACTTCGGATATTTACAATTTGAAACTTCATGCCCGGATGGCTGTTTTGAGCGCCTGTAACACCGGAACGGGAACCCTTCGAAAAGGGGAGGGGGTAATGAGTCTGGCCAGGGGGTTTTTATACGCCGGCTGCCCTGCCATTGTAATGACTCTTTGGGAGGTGGAAGACCGTACCGGTACCGAGATTATGAAAGAGTTTTACAAAAATATCCGGAACGGAAAGCCGAAAGATGTTGCACTACGAAGTGCAAAGATCAAACATATCCAGGAGGCTGATCCGTTGAAGGCCCATCCTCACTTTTGGCTGGGGTACATCACGATTGGTAAAACCGATCCGCTGTTTATGGGAAATGAGGTCTATTTCTTTGGAGTTATTGTGCTGTTTTTCCTGTTGCTTTTTGCAGATCAGCTGTATAAAAAACTGGCCCGAAAAAAATCGGGCCAGAAGTGAGTGAGTGTATTGTTTAACTTGTATCCTAATTGCTGATTCAGGGTTTTGAACGGTTTATCTGTCTCAAAAGCTCTTTGGCTTTTTTCTGATAAAATCCGTTCCGGTTGACAACGGCTTCCAGCTGTTTGATGCTTTTTCCGGTTTCTCCCAGTTTCAGGTAACAAAGGCTCAGGTACCATTCGGCCTGTTCCAGGAAAATGTTGTCGTGATGTAAAAGGACCTGGTTGTATTGTTCGGCTGCATTGTTGTATTTTTCAAGGCTTTGCAGGCTGGCGCCCGAGTAAAACCTTGCGGCGGGGTTATTCTGGTCGGTTTCCAAAACTTTCTGGAAATAGGAGAGGGCACTGGCAAATTCAGATTTGTTATACAGATCAAATCCTTCCATCAGGTAGTCGGTTGTTTCCTGTGTAACCGAACGGAACGGAGTTACAGCAGCCGGCGCCGAGTAGAATTCCTGGTAAATATTTTCACGCGTTCCGGAGGAGAAGTTTACAACCGACGAGATCATCAGGGCCGTGATCAGGACGGCTGCAGCGGTACCCCATTTTTTCACCAGGGTGTGGCTGTTGATGGCGAATATGGATTTCTCTTCCTGGGTTTTTACTTCCTTTTTGACCTGCGCCAGTTCGTTTCGCAGATTCATTACGTCATTTTCCGTCAGGGCTGCATTCAGCTCCCGGAGCAGGTTTACCTCTGCCTGCAAGTCGATGTTTTCATAAAGTTCTTCGGCAAACGATTCCGTGTCTGATTCGTCCAGCTCTCCGTTGAGGTACGATTCGATCTCTTCCACACTGCGGGTGATCGATGACTGTTTTTGTGCGATCAGGTTGATTTTGTCCCGGAGGTCCATTATGTCGGTTTCGGTAATGGCTTCTTCCAGTTCCATATTGATTTCAACATCGGTGTTCAGGCTGGAGTTAACGGCAAGTTCTTCCTCGAAGAGCTCAAGATCTTCGCCATGCAGGTTTCCTTCGAGGTATTGTTCAATCTCTTCAACGGAGTATTTGTGGGAAGACATGGTGGCGGCGATGTGTTGCAAACTTTCACGAAGCTCGATGATGTCTTTTTCCAAAACGGCATTTTCCAGTTCTGCCCACTCTGCGTCCATATCCGGATCAGCATTTAAATCGTCGGCATTTCGCTTAAACTGTTCCTGTTCTTTGTAAAATTGGTGGACAGTCTCTTTTTGGGCACGGGTGTGGTTGTACAGATGAATTTTGGGGAGCGATTCAAAATTTTCAAGGATGTCGGCCGACAAATCTGCTGATTCGAGGGAGTCATTCAGGATGCTTGGTAAATCGAGCTCATCGGTTAGGTCAAAAGATGCTTGGGAGAGTTTGTTTTCCGGTTCTTTAGCCAGGAAGATCTGTTGCAGTTGGTGGCGTAGGTGGTGGACGTCTTTTTCGAGAATGGCTTCCTCAATTTCTTTCTGGAGTTGAAACTCTTCCATCAGCTCAGGGTTTGACTGAAGTTCGGCTTCAAATTCCATTCTCATTTCAAGTGTTTGCGAACCATCGAAATAATTTTCGATAGATTCAAGGTAATTGGGTTTACGTGTCATCTTCAAATATTTTTTTGTATTCTGTATCCTGCTTTATTCTTTCGATAAGGAGCTCTTTACATTTGAATTTGCGCGTTTTGGCATATTTCTCACTTTTAAAGCCCATTATCTGCGAAATCTGTTTGAGCGGTACTTTGTCGAAAAACAGTTGTAATATTTTCTGACAATCGGTGCTGATGTTTTTGAAATGTTTTTGATACAGCAGGTATCTTTCGTTTTTTTCAATTACCGAAAGCAGGTTGTCATCGTAAATTTCCTCCTGAAAAGGGAGGCTGTTGTTGATTTTTTCCTTTTCCAGCCTGCGTTTTTCCAGCTGTTTCAGCCACAGAAACCGACAAACAGAATATAAATAACTTTCGAAAGAACGATTTTCAAACAACAGGTCGTTTTCTTTCAACTTCCTGTATATTACTATGATAGCTTCCTGAAAAATATCGCTGGCATCGTCTTCGTCTCCCTGATTCCTCCTCACAAAGTTGTTGACTATGTAATAATGCTGTTTGTAAACGTGAGCCAGTACCAGATTGTCATGCCTTAGTATTCCTTTCAGAATTTGCTCATCCGTGTAACTTTTCATTTGCTATATATTAATTCGTTATTGGGCCAAAAGGTAACCCTTGTTTTTTTAAAAAAAATGGTTATATCAAAAAAAAATAAATGCAACCGTCCCTGTTTCAGTTATTTGTAATAAGCTTGCAATTGTTGTAAAATTACAACCAATGTAGTGAAAAATGTTATAAGCGGTGTGATTTTTTGTGGAGGGGGGTAAAAAAACAAAAGGATAGACTCAACAATCTATCCTTTTTCTCTAAACTAACTAACCTAACTAAACCTAAACTTATGAAAATAAACGTACCACAAAAGTAGCGGAGGAAACGGATGTGTGCAAGTTTTGTCTGTTAAATGTTGTTAAAGTTAACTTATCCTTAAAGTAAAAATGTGTTTTGGGAGGATTTTCTTCCGTTTGACGGTGCTTGGGATTTTGTGTTTCGTGGTTTGGTTGTTGTAAATCAGGGTATTGTGTTATTGAGCGATAAAGTTGTATTTGATTGTACCGTTTTGAATAGCCGGAGCATTGGGATCGCTGTTGAAGAGTGTACGCTGCGCGGCAGCCTGCGCGTAGAGGTAAATCTCTTCGTCGCGGACCGTGCTGCTTTTACGCGGTTTGGCCGACACCACCCGTCCCTCGCGGTTTACTGAAATATCGACAATTACGGTGCCCCCTCCCTTGGCCAGGTATACCGGAATGGGCAACCGCAGATGATAACGGTTTTCAAGCTGGTATTCAATATTACTTTCCCCCGTGTATATGACATTTTTGATCGATTCCCGATCCATCCCTTCGGTCGTTTGCTCAGGCATGGGGATATCATCCAGATTAACGATTTTTTGGGAGAGCTGCTTGTTTACGTGCGAAACGAGTTTTTGAGCGTTTTCAATTTCCTGCTGATACGCTTCGTCAAAAAAATCATTACGTGAGGCCGTTGCCGAACGGTTGGCGGCCCGGTTGGTAAGCTGGTTGGCCTGGTTTTGCCGGGCTGACGGATCGTTGAGCTGCGGGCTGCTTTCCGGATTTTCGGATTGTTCAGGCTCAGGCTCCGGCTCTTCCGGGGGCAATTCTTCCGGAAACTCGATCAGAATAGCTTCTTCTGTTACCTCGTTTTTCTGGTTGATTTCAGCCAAAAGGAAGGTCCCCACCAGTAAAATGTGGAACAACAGGGTTCCGATTACCCCGTAAATATTCTCTTTGTATATTCGCTTCAGCATTCTCATCGGATGACAAAAATAAAAATATTCTACCGGCCATGCAGACCGCGCGGTTGAATTGTCCAAAAAACTCTTGCGGACAGCCTATTTTGTTGGCGATGCCTGTTGTTTGGTGTTTCTCGAGAATGTGTGGGGGAAAACTTCACCAGAATGCCGAGGCAGTTGGTGGGCGAAAGTTTCAAAACGGGGTGCCGGTTTTGATGTAATTTATTTAACACAATTTAACAGTCTGTTTGTCAGTGTATTAAAATCAAATTTTGTTATTTTAGGCTGGAGTTGGCTTCAACGTTTTGATCAGTCCGGGCCAGAAACTTTGTGCTGAAATGAGGAATATTCTTCAAAAATATAGGTTTATCTTTTTTCTGGTTATTTGCTTCTTTCAGAATGGATTGTTGCAGGCGCAAAGTGAAAAAAACGACACCCTTCGCGATGATTTTTTACTTCGGGAGCGTTATGAAAGTTTTTATGATACGCTGAAATACCGGGCCGAGCAGCGGAAACTCACCCGCTGGCTGCATAAATTATTGATTGCAGAACCCAAACCGGTAACCGATAAAAAGGCACTTTCGATAAATTATTACAGCGAGATGGCCGGAAAAACCATCCGCCGGATCAATATTCAGCCGCTGGAGGTGTTTGGGCCCAGCCTGCAGGATACCACCCGCAAAGCAACTTCGTGGCTGGAGCGGTCGGCCAACTGGCTGCATACCAAGTCGAATCTGAACAATATCCGGCGCAATTTACTTTTTCACGAAGGAGAGTCGGTTGATCCGGAGTTGCTTTACGAGAACGAGCGTATTCTGCGATCGTTGCCCTACATCAGGGACGTGCGGATTATCCTGGTTCCCGACTCGTTGAATGGGGAGCTGGTAACGGTACACCTGCTCACGCAGGACCGTTTTTCGATCGGGGTGAGCGGAAATCTTAACGGAGTGGAATCGGCTGCCCTGGAGGTGTACGACCGCAACATCCTGGGGATTGGTCATGAAGTTTCGGCCCGCTTCGTCGGTCATGTCAACAAAGAGCCTTATTCCGGTATCGAAGCTTTTTATAAGATCAACAATTTGAGCGGGAAGTTTCTGAGTTTTATGACCGGCTACACCAATACGTATCAGAAAGAGGGTTTTTTGTTGCAGATTCAGAAAGACTTGCTGCTGACTACCACCCTTTGGGGATATGGCATTTCGGCCACCCGGTTTTATCGCACCAACCGCGTGCATGATGCCTTGCCGCTTGAGTCGCCCGATCCGCTTGACTTTTCGCGGGTTGGATGCTGGCTGGGGCGAAATTTTCAACTGTCTGCGGGCCAATCTTCCAATTCACAGCTTACCCTTTCGGCGATGTTCGAACACCGGAGTTTTAATAAACGTCCGCTCCCGCAACCCCCAGGCGAACAATATTATTACAATACCAATCTTTGGCTGGGGGGGATAACCTGGTCGCAGCGGAATTTTATCCGCGACCAGCTGGTTTATAGCTACGGGATTACGGAAGATATCCCGCGCGGATTTAAAAATGAGCTGGCGCTGGGGATCGACCAGGCTGAAATGGGCAGACGGTGGTACGGACATCTCTACCTGTCAAACGGCAACCTGATCCGCAACAAACCCGGTTACCTGTTTGCATCGGCCGGTGTTAGCGGTTATTTGCGAAATCACACCATCGAGCAGGGACTTGTCGAACTTCAGTCCAGTTACATTTCACGACTGTTTGTAAGCGGGAAGGCGCGTTTTCGCCAGTTTGTGCAGGTTAATTATAAGTGGGGAATCAACCGTTTTGAGCTGGAAAATCTTCAGTTTGAAAGGAACAATCTGATCCGCGGATTTAACAGCGACGAAGTTTCCGGCAAACAGCGCCTCAGTCTGAATGTGGAAACGGTTTATTTTCAGAAACGCGATTTTTACAAATTTAACCTGGCGTTTTTTACGTTCATCGATCTGGGGATTATCGGCTCCGAGAAGAAGCTCATTTTTAACGAAAATTATTACGGCGGACTGGGAGTCGGCCTGCGAGTCCACAACGAGTCGCTGGTGTTGCAAACCCTGCAGCTGCGGCTGGCATTTTACCCGAATCATCCCAGCGATGTTGGCTTGCTGGGATTTATCCTGTCGGAACGGACCCGGCAAAGCTTTTACTCCTTTCAGCCCGGTCCGCCCCGTCCACGACTCTTTAACTGATCAGCTACAGATTTTCGAGAAAATAGCGGCTGATCTTTTCCATCAGGTGAACACGGTCTTTTCCGCGCACATTGTGTTCGTGCGTGGGATAAACAAAGAAATCGACCTGTTTGCCCTGTTTGATGCACTCTTCGAGAAATTTCATACTGTGCTGCATCACCACGGTTTCATCCTGTACACCGTGGATGAGCATCAGTTTGCCCGAAAGATTTTTTACGTGGTTCAGCATACTGGTTTCACGGTATCCATCCGGATTTTCCTGCGGCGTGTCCATGTAACGCTCGCCATACATCACTTCATACATGCTCCAGTCGACCACAGGTCCGCCGGCCACGCCCACTTTGAATGTTTCCGGATGCCTCAGCATCAGGTTCAGGGTCATAAAGCCGCCGTAACTCCAGCCGTGCACGCCAATTCGCGAAGCATCGACAAACGGCAGTTTTTTCAGATATGCGATGCCTTTCAATTGGTCGGCAGTTTCGGTTATGCCGAGGCTTCTGAAAACAGACTGTTCAAAATGGCTTCCGCGATTGGCTGACCCGCGGTTGTCGACGATAAAAACCACAAATCCTTTCGAAGCCATGTAGTATTCCCACCACCGCGAATCGTTCGTCCAGGTGCGGTTTACCAACTGGGCGTGCGGCCCGCCGTAAACATAGACGATGACCGGATATTTTTGGGACGGGTTGAAATTGGCGGGTTTGATCATGCGGCACCACAAATCGGTGGAGTCATCGGCCGCCTTGATGGTGAAGATGTTGTTTTCGCCCAGCTCAAATCCTTTCAGCGGATCATCGGCCGTCAGCAGGTTTCTGATTTTTTTGCCGGAAGCGGTTAGCAGGTCGGTAACCTGGGGAACCGACGAACTGCTGCGGTTAACCAGCAGGTAGTCGCCCCCCGGACTGAGCAGGCCGCTGTGTACGCCATCGCCGGGAGTTAAACGCTCCATTTTGCCACTTTTGATCTCCACACGGTAAAGATGCCTTTCAACCGGGCTTTCGCGGGTGGCCTCAACAAAAAGGTACTTTTCGGCGCTGTCAAAACCCAGGATCGACGTCACTTCCCACGGGCCGCGGGTGATCTGCCGGAGCAGCTTTCCGCCGGCATCGTACAGGTAAACGTGGAACCAGCCATCTTTGCGGCTCTGGTAGTAAAATTGTCCTGCCCTGGTTTTTGAAAACCGGATTGGATACATCGGTTCGACATATTTTTCATTTTTTTCTTCCCACAGGGTAGCTGTTTTTTCGCCGGTAGCAACGTCGTAAACATTCAGTTTTGTATGGTTTTGCCCGCGGTTCAGCTCAATCAGGAAAAGCTGTTTCTCATCGGGCGACCACGCCGGGTTGGTGAGGTAATGATCGGCCGGTGCGCCGGTTTTCAGAAAAATGGTCTGGCCGGTCTGGAGGTTGTAGATTCCCACTTTCACTTCGTGGCTGGTCATTCCGGCCATCGGATATTTCACCGGTTTGTGTTCGGCTTGCCGCGCCATGTAATCGACCAGCGGGTAATCTTTCACCATCGATTCGTCCATCCGGTAAAATGCCAGCAGGTTTCCGTCCGGCGACCAGAAGATTCCTTTGTTGATGCCAAATTCGTGGCGGTGGACAGCCTGGCCGTTAACAATGCCATTTCCGCCGTCGCGGGTTACCGGCACCACTTCGCTGCCCGAAACTGCCAGCAGCAGGTTGTTGTCGGCCGTAAAAGCCACCTGGGAAGCTGCCGGGCAGTAGAGTGCATTTGCTGCATTCTCGGGGATTTGTATCAGGTTGCTGAATTTTTTTTGAGATGGAAGAAATTCCCAGAACAGTTTTCCGGATTTCAGCAGCAGGCGATCGGGCGAAAGCCATTCGTGGGCCGGAAAGCTGCGCAGCGCCTTTTGACCGTTGGTGCCCAGGTAGGCATTGATTTCGGCCAGGGAGAGCACCGGTGGAAGCGGGGCGCCCGAAACCGGCTGTTCGCGCAGGGTGTCGCGGGTTACGAAGGTAAACGTCTGATTGCTGCGCCACGACAGCTGTTCCAGTTCGGCGGGCTTCAGCCAGGCATATCTGCCCAGAACGGCATCTTCGAGGGTAAACTGTTTTTGTTGTGCTCCGGCAAAGCAGGCCAGCGCCAACCCTAAAATCAGGAGAAAATATTTCATCGCGAATTGGTTTAAGGCTGGCTAATATAAGTTGAAGCTTGCAGCTTTACAAGCAAAAAACACAGCTGCCCCCGATGAATCTGCCATTTTTTTGAGTGCAGCCAATTGCACCGGGAAGGGTGAAGTTGGATGAGTTTGGACTTTAAACCGGCTTGTAAAAATAGATCAGGAATGATTCTTCGTCCTCTTTCACCATCCAGTGGTCGATTGCCAGACTGGTGGCTTTGTCGATGAGCGGAGCCGGCAAAAAAGGAGCGGTCAGCTTGTAAATTGTTCCGGCTTCCATACTTTTCAGGTCGGCGATTACCTGGTTAACCGGCTGTTCGCCTGCGTC
>JARKOX010000215.1 GCA_029975525.1 Prolixibacteraceae bacterium
CCGTCTTTCAATCCGTAATAACGGTCGAAGCCGCGCGTTACCGGATTTTCGGCACCGTGATGTTTTCCGGCCCACAAGGTACGGTAACCAGCCGTGCGGAGTACCTCGCCCAGCGTAACTGCATTCCGGATCGGACTGGTAAAGCTGACATCATATCCACAATCCTGCGCATAGACACCGGTCAGCAGGCAGGCGCGCGACGGAAAACACTTCGAGGTATTGTGAAACTGGCGGAAACGCATCCCGCTCTCGGCCAGGCGGTCTAAGTTGGGCGTTTTAACTTCACTGCCGTAACAACCAATATCAGACCAGCCAAGGTCGTCGGCACAAATCAGGACAATATTGGGTTGAACCGGTATTTTCCGGGCGTAAACCCCCGTTCCGCTGGTCATTGACAAGAGGGTCGCGCCAATAGCGCTTTTCAGGACAACATTCCCGGCTGAAAAGAATGGTTTTCTCATGGTTTAGTTTTTTGTTACAAGATCAGAATCTCCGGGAAAAACTCTCCCGAAACGCCATTTCCATTCCAAACTTAATGGCGCTGGGCGGGAATTTTTTCGAGCGCCAGGTGCAGTTAATCTTAAAAATCAAACGCCAACAAGCCTCTTCCCGGCCACACAACAAAAACCAACAGCCCCTGCCGGCAATCTGATTCCCCGGCTACTCCTTTAACTCAAAGATGTTCCGAAACAAAGATATAAATAACCGCCTCCGGATGCGCCGAAAACCAGCCGGGTGCAAAAAACAAACTAAAAAACCTTCAAAATTTTAATGACATGCCATTCGAAATTTCACCGGAGTGCTGAAATATCTCTGCTTTACTTCACCCTTATTTCTTTGATCATCTTCAAATTCACTGGCCCTATTAATCCTGACACCCGCAGATATTGTTCTGCCTCTGGTACATCAAACTTTTTTACATTGGTCCGGGTCATCCGTTCGCTTTCTGAAAGTTTTCCATCACCAATTAGTCGGTTAACCCACATGTTTACCACCTCCACTTCCAAATTATTAATTCCGGCTTTCAGGTAAGGTGTCAGATCGAAACGGAACGGAGCGCTCCAGAGAACCTGTAACTTGTGCCCATTAATCTTTACTGAAGCCATCTCCTTCACATTCCCCAGGTCGATAATTAACCGATTACCGTTCAGATCCTTTCGTGAAAGTTCAAAGGTTTTGCAGTAGGTCGCTTTACCTGAATAATATTTGATCTGCTCGTTTTCAAATTCCGACCATGATTCTAACTGCGTCAAGACGACCTCTCGGGGAGCTTTCCATTTTGGATCAAATTGAACTTTCCACTCACCTCCAAGCTCTTTTATTACTCCGGTATGTTTTGTTTGCAACTCTTCTCGACGACCATCCGACCAAACCAGTGTGTAAGTTCCCGGTTCATCAATTTGGGCCACAACATATTGACCATTTCTTCGGAAATCAATATGCGGATAAGTTTCTGTTCTCAAACTAAAGTCAGGGAAAATCAATTGTCCGTCTTTTCGGATCTCGATAATATGTGGCTTCTGTTCTCCTTCCCTGAAAACAATGTATTTGGATCCTTCGGGTTCGAAAAGCAGTGGAATGATGGTTCGTCCGTTTTCTTCGCGGTAAGTCACTATCTCCTTGATTTCACCGGTAATCGGATCCCACAGTTCGGGAATCTTACCCGTAACTCTGAAACTGCACTCCACCTGTTCCCAGCGATCGGGTAGTGTAGTAAGATAACGATATTCGAAATCGTTGTATTTCA